>QIDN01000167.1 GCA_003229345.1 Nitrospirota bacterium
AATGGGTAACGGGTGTTGCAAGATCAGCTCGTTGAACTCGGCCCCAGCCTGTGCCTTGTCGGTATAAGTGAGCGCGAAGTCCTTCGCAGTCAGCTTTTTACCCGCTGATTTGTGGGTGGAACTGCAGCCCGCTAACGTTAGGATAATAGTGACTGCGATAGCGAAATGGGTTTTAAGAAATCTGTCAGTTTTGGAGAGCATCTGTGTTTTCATCAATGAGTGATTATTCCTTCCGGGCTACCAGCGAGGCAGAGGCTATTTCGTTTTCGGGTTCGTCTACTTCCTGGTAATCGAGAATTTCCAATTCGGAGAAGGCTTCCCGCAATTCATTTTTTTCCAGCACCCATTCCCGTTTAAATCCACTGTATTTCAGATAGTCCACGGTGAACGTTTCAAATATCAAGATGCCGCCGGGTTTCAATCCTTTGCAGATGCCCTCGAACAGGCGGCGATTGAGAAAATAAAAACACAGGATCAAATCGTAGGTGTTTCCTTCTATATTATAATGATCCAGATCGGCAACCTGGGTATGAATCGTTAGGTTATTTTCGCGGGCCAGGGCTTCGGCGCGGGAGATGCCGACCTCGGAAATATCGACGCCCCAGACATCGTAACCCAGCGAAGCTGCAAACAGCGCATTTCGGCCTTCCCCCATGGCGATATCGAGGGCTTTACCCCGGCCGTTGAGCAGATCGGCATGGTCTACCAGCCACTGGCTGGGCTCCCGTCCGTCCAAGCCTGCGGTAGATCCGTATTTGGCGTTCCATTTCTCCTTGTCTTTCAACGACATAAATAATCCCAAGTGGTGAGGTGGCTCTCTTCTTATAGCATTTCCCGGGAAATATGTGCAAGCGGGGAAAAGGGTCTCTCGATTTTAGGGATGTGGGGCTTCGGTGGAGTTATTATTGACTTAGTCTTTCTTATTAAGTACTATACCGGGTTCGTTCCATGTTAAATTATTGAAAGGCTGGGCCGCAAGCTGTTCCCGCCGATCTATTTTTAGGAGTATTGAACCGAAATGTTTGCTGTATTGAAAACCGGTGGAAAGCAGTACAAGGTTTCCCAGGGCGATGTCATTCAAGTTGAAAAACTGGAAGGCAACGTGGGGGATAAATTGACTCTGGACCAGATTCTGATGATTGGCGAAGATGATAAGGTGGATGTGGGGTCTCCCATGTTGGACGGAAGTCAGGTGACCTGCGAAATTATCGATCAGACCAAGGGTCCTAAGATTGTGGTGTTCAAAAAAAAGCGCCGGAAGAAGTACCGTCGGACCAACGGACATCGGCAGTTGATCACGTATTTGAAAATTACAGATATTTCTAAGAAGTAACAGGAGACGTCATGGCACACAAAAAAGGACAAGGCAGTACGTCCAACGGAAGAGACAGCATCGGGAAACGCCTGGGCGTCAAACGGTACGGTGGACAAGTGGTAAAAGCGGGCGAAATTATCGTGCGGCAACGCGGTACCTCGGTTCATCCGGGGGCGAATGTGGGTGTCGGTACCGACTACACTTTATTCGCCAAAACTCCCGGCGTGGTGAAGTTCGAGTGGTTTAACCGTTCCAAGAAAAAAGTCAGTATCTATCCCTCCAACTAAGTCCGCTCACCGATCGGTGAGCGTCCCATTCCCATGTTTGTCGATCAGGTCAAGATCACCGTTGAAGCCGGCAACGGCGGAGACGGGTGTTGCAGTTTCCGGCGCGAGAAATTTATCCCTAAAGGCGGACCCGATGGCGGGGATGGCGGCAAAGGCGGAGACGTCATATTCCGAGCTGTCGGCAATCTATCTACTCTCCTCGACTTAAGATACCAACAGCTGTATCGGGCCGAGCACGGTAAAGCGGGCAGCGGCCAACTCAAAACTGGAAAGAGTGGGAAGGACCTCGTCATTCAGGTGCCGGTGGGCACCGTGGTGCGCGATTTTGAAAGCCGGGTGGTGCTGGCCGATCTGACTGAAGAGTTGCAGGAATTTGTTATCGGCCGAGGTGGCCGGGGCGGTCTCGGCAATGAGCATTACAAATCGTCCACCAACCGCGCACCGCGCAGGGCCGATCCGGGAGAGCCGGGCAAGCACAAGGTGTTGTTCGTCGAGCTGAAACTGCTGGCGGATGTGGCTATCATCGGATTTCCCAACGCCGGCAAGTCCACCCTGATCTCCAAAATTTCCAACGCCAAACCCAAAATTGCCGATTACCCTTTTTCAACGCTGGTGCCCAACCTGGGACTGGTGAAGGTGAGCGACTATAAATCGTTCATCGCGGCGGATATTCCCGGACTGATCGCGGACGCGCACCTGGGCAAGGGCCTGGGTACCCGATTCCTGAAGCACACCGAGCGCACCCGCCTCTTGGTGCACCTGCTTGATTTTTCCATCGCGAGCGACCGCGATCCGATTGCCGATTACAAGACAATCCAGAACGAGTTGAAGCATTTCAGCGAGGAGTTATACGGCAAGCCGCAAATTTTGGTGGCCAACAAGATCGACCATCCGGAAGCCGAGGCGAAATTTGCCGAATACAAGGAACGGCTGGAAGCGATCAATCCCAACATGTTTGTCTGTTCCTCAGTGACCGGCCAGGGCCTCAAGGAACTGGTCTTTAAGATTTACGAAATGCTGGAGACAAATAAAGAAGAATAAGCGAGTTACACGCTCATGATTTTCGGAGGGTTACTGGATGGCAAAGTCGGTGAACTTGGTTTTTCTGACGCGGCCTTTCTTGAGGGATTGGTTCATGGCCGTTTGCAGGCGTTTCTGCAGTTTTTCTTTGACGTAGAGAATATCGTTATAAAATTTGCGCCGCAGGAGATCTTCTACGGCCTGGTTCATGATTTCTTCATAAACGGGCATGGATTCGCGCACCATTTTCGCACTTTGGGCATTGCTCAACTGGATCTCCACACTGAAGCTGAGTACGCGGATATCCGTGGGGTTGTAGGCGACGGGCATGATGGTACTCAGGGTGACGGAATGACCGGTGAGCGCCTGCAGAGCGGATTGGTCAATCTTGGCGATCTGGGATTCTCCAGTATCCTTCAGGATTTGGGATTCGGCCAGGTCTTTTAAAATTCCCTTCTCTTCCGGAGACGCTTCCAGAATTTTGGCGGGATCCGAAAGGATGGCTTCCCCTTTGTCTCCCGGAGTGTCCACCGTTGGAGTTTTTTCCGGTTTTTCCGGTTTGGGCGTGGTCAGGTCCCCGACCAGCTCATCCAAAGGCACTTCGCGCGGGCTCAGGCCTTCTGGAACATCGGTTTTGGCCGTCTGGATATCGGTCAATTCTCCGGGGGCAAAGGTTTGCAGGGTGAAATAGACGCTTCCGGCGAGCAAAAGAAATACGAGCATGGCTCCTCCGATGACCAAATCGCCACGCCGCCCGTGTGGAATGGTGAAGGGGCCGAGATTTCGCTTCCTCCGTTGGAATTCAAATTCCTCATCGTCATCATCATAATCCGCGTAGGCTGCTTCGCCATATTTCAGAGAGTCTTCCGGTTCTTCGTCCAGGTTGATGTTGGCTCCAACGACTAAGGGGGGGATATTTGATTGGGAGTCCTCTTCTTCCTCGTCAAAGTGTTTGGAAGCGCCAGGCTCCGGTCCTTCTTCCCCCGGAAAAGCCTGTTGCCAGAGTTCCTCATCCGTCAAGGTTTTGCGATTGGCCGTATCCTGGGCGATGAGTGAAGGTGAAACAGGTTGTTGCTTAGCCGCAGTTTCGGCAGTTTGGGATTCCTGAGAGTCTTTTTCCAGCACTTGATCCCAAAAATCGCTTCCTCCAAAAGATTCCTCTTCCTCATCAAAGGCTGCTATTGGAGCTTCCTTGTGGACGAGCTGCTCTTCCTCCTTGTGTTCGGGAAGCAGATCGGCCCAAAGTTCTTCGCCTTCTTCATCAAAAGGGGATTTCTGACTCATAGCGGGTTGTTCTTCGGAGAGTGCAGTTGCCTCATGGGATTCCATGGTGAGTTCGGGTTCCAACTCGATTTCGGATTCTCCCTCTTGAGCAACGGTCTCCTCAGGTTCCGGTGCAGGTTCTTCTTTTGCCTTCTCGATTTTTTTCCTGGCGTCCTCGATTTCCGACGGGTCGGCAAAGGCATCGGTCCAGATGGGTTCGTCCTTTTCGAGTTCCAGCTCGATTTCAGGTTCTCCCTCTTGAGCAACGGTTTCTTCAGGTTCCGGTGCAGGTTCTTCCTCTGCAGATTCGAGAGTCAATTCCGGGATCGGTTCCATCTCCGGAGTGGCGGGAGGATCGACGTAACTGGCGTAATAGTCGATGGTTTGATTAATGTCCTTTTCGTCCTGAGGCACGGATGCGGTCTGTTCGGATACAGGTCCTTCCGGTGAGCCCTCTGTTTCTAATTCCAAAGTGAGTTCCGGTTCCGGAGCGATTTCGCCGGTGGTCGGAGTTTCAACCTTTTCCGATACCGGTGCTTCCTCTGTTTGCTCCGATTCCTCTCTAAAAGCCTGCTCGACCAGTTGCTTCATATCCATGTCCACCAGGTCCGCCGTCAAATCGATATCGCCGGCAATGGCTGGGTCGGGAATGGCCTCTTCCTTTTCCGAGGTAGTGGAGACTTCGCTGGAGCCTTCCGGCTCCTCTAGTCTTTTTCTGGTGTCTTTGATTTTCGACTGGTCGGCAAAGGCATCGGTCCAAGTGGGTTCGTATTCCTCCTCGGCCGTGGCTCCGGCGTCCGCGGTGAGGGACGCGGGGGTTTCACTGACGGCAGGTTCCGGGGGTATGTCTGTCTCACCCAGGGCTTCGTCGAGTTGCTGTTCTTCCTGGATTTGGTCCTGCTCCTTGGCTTTCTTCCAGCCCGATTCTATTTTGGCCTGATGATCGAAGGCATCTTCCCGGCTGGGCAAAGTCCCCTCTTCATCGACAACGACTTCTTCATTGAGGTCAATTTCCTCCTGGGTTGTTTCCTGATGGGCTTTGGCTTCGGCGAAGATATGGTCGATTTCGTTCTGTTTTGGTCCGGATTCGGATTTCGGTTGGGGCGTTTTAGCCGTCTCCTTTGAAGCTTCTTGAGGGCCTTTGGCCTCGGCAAAAACCTCGTCGACGAGGCTCTGTTCGCTCTCCTGAGAGGCTGTGGTGGCGGTTTCCTCTGGGGTGGGTTCAGTGGGTAAAGCTTTCTTGCCTAAAGCTTCAGCGAGTTGTTGTTCTTCCTGGATTCGGTTTTGCTCCTGGGCCTTTTCCCACCCGGCTTCTACTTCGGATTGATGAGCGAAGGCTTCCTCCCAGCTGGGCATGGCCTCCTTTTGGTCGATAGTGACCCGTTCCTCGAGGTCAATTTCTTCCTGGCTTTTTTCTTGTTGTGAGTCCTTCTGAGGGAGGGGAGACTGTGATTTTTCAGCTGAGGTTTTTTCCCCGGATTCTTCCTGCTTCGTCTGGTGATCTTCGATAATCTGGTCGATTTCCCGTTGTCGGTCCTCCAAGGAAGGCAACGGCTTCGGTTTTTCTGCCGTGGGTAGAGGTGGTGGGGGCGTTTCCTTAGGTGTCT
Organism: Nitrospirota bacterium; assembly: GCA_003229345.1. Taxonomy (GTDB): domain Bacteria; phylum Nitrospinota; class Nitrospinia; order Nitrospinales; family Nitrospinaceae; genus SZUA-226. The sequence continues at coordinate 5,493 of QIDN01000167.1, forward strand.
TCTCATCAACGGATTCCGCAACCAGCGGCTTGATAGGTGGGGTGGAAGATTTTTCTTTGGATTTACCTATCGTGCGAGCCCCCTCTTCTACCGCCTGATTCCAAATATTGTCCAAAGCCTCTTTTTCCAGGGAATCGTCAGGGACTTCATCTTCAACAATGATTTCAATAGGTTCAGGGTCATCTGAAAGGGGTTCCAGTGTCAATTCCTCAGGGGTTTCCCGGTCTTTCTCGGGGGCCTGTTTTTTGGATTGGAGAGGCTGTTTTTTGGAGCCAAAAACCTCTTGATCCTCATCCTTTTGGGGTGGTAGTATCGGTTCGGAAGGGTGGTCTTCTGGTAAGTCAGAATCCTGAGTTTTTACTGAGGTGCCCTTTTGAATTCTTGGAGGACCGGGTTTTTCGATGTTCGGGCTAAATAGGAAAATATAAAGACATTTTCCGCACTGGACGTCAATACCAGCTTCACTTGGATCAGGAAGATCGACCCTGTAGGCAGAAAGACATTTGGGGCAGGTAATTTTCATAATGCCAATTTTATTAATGATTTATTGGAAGTTATTATAGTAATTCCTGGTGAAAAATCAATGATTTCCCGAATTTTTGCCCAAAAGCGGTTTGACAATTAATCCGGACCTTCGTATACTTCGTCCGAGCTTAGTATTTACCCCAACCAAGGCCATCAAAACCCTTATAAATAAAGGTTTTTTAAGAATCTGGCGGGTAAGTTCAATTTTTTCTTATATTTACATAGAAAACTTCCGATGTAAATTGTATCACTTGTAAAGGGTTAAGATGGATATCAATGCTTCTATAAAAAAATTAACTACCCTGTTATCGGTATTGGTTGTCTTTGGGTTTCTGGGTGTTTTCTCCGGGAGCATCAATTACCTCAGTGGGGTTCCCGTGCATTACTCATCGGCAACTCCCTCCCTGGACGAAAGCCACTTTTTGAAAATTAACCGGATACAGGAATACCAGGCTTTTCATGTCACCCTTCGTGAAAAGCAGAGAATCAAAAGCAAGATTTTCGATGTTATTTCCTCTTATTCTACCGGGTTGGACGGGGCTTCTCTGAACAAGATTCCTCAATGGATCTATGAAGCCAGCCAGAAATACAACTATGATCCCTTCCTGTTGACCGCCCTCATTGTCACAGAAAGTTCGTTCAACAACTGGGCCAAGTCCCACCGGGGTGCCTTGGGGTTGATGCAAATCCGTCCTCGGACGGGACATGCCATGGCCACCGAGGCCAACCTGCCGTGGGATGGGAAACCGACTCTTTTCAAGCCCGAGTCCAATATTTTCTTGGGGACCTACTACCTCAATAAGCTCCAGAATCGTTTTAATAACGATGTGAAGCTGGCGTTGGAAGCTTATAATCATGGTCCCACCAAGTTGCAGCGTTACATTCAGCAAGGCAAGCAGCTCCCGGTAGACTATTCTAATAAAGTTCTAAAAATCTACGATTTAATCCGCTCGAACAACGCTTGAGAAAGTTTTTCCTTCCGGTACTCTATTTTCTCTGAATTTTTCTCGGGTTGTAAAGTTTTTATATGATCCCGGTGCACATGTATAATAGATTTCAATCCAATATCTTGATTTATAAGAGATAGAGGATGTGGTGCCTGCAAACCGAATGTGATGGCGAGGTTTATTTCAGATGAAGTGGTTTTGGATTTTGGCTCTGATTGGGATGAGTGTGAGTTGTTACACTCAGAAAATTGAAAAGGCTTTTGATGAAGATTTTGTTGCGGCAGACAGCAACAGAATTATCAATGATTACTGCCGAAGTTGTCATCTTCACCGGGATTTTGACTCCGCTGGACACATTGAGGAGAAGTCCCTGCTTTACAAACGGAAAGTGTTCCGCTACGCGACGGAGTGCCGTACCTGCCACTACCTTGAAAAACAGTTTTCTCTCAACGACTTTACCCGGAAAACGCGAAGGCCTGATGAAGCAAACCAAGGGAAATTTAAGGAATTTGAATTGGAAATCCTGAAGGCTCAGAGAGCCAAAGAAAACTAGAGGGCTAATAGAAAATCATTCACATGAGGACTCCAGGGATGAGTGTCGGGGGCTACCAGCTTTCAATGTTCAATGATGATGGAAAGAAAAAACGCCCAAAGGTTTTACAGCCTTTGGGCGTTCTTACTTTTAATGGAGCTGAATCTTTTGGAAAGTCTGACCCGATTTACAAAGTATTCTTGAGGGTCGGAGCGGGTTTAAACCCAACCGTTTTACTTGCCTTGATTTTAATTGCTTCCCCAGTTTGTGGATTTCGTCCGGCTCTGGCCTTCCGGGAACGTACGGTGAAGGTTCCGAATCCTGGGTAGGCGAAACGCTTTTCTTTCTTGATAGACTTCCCGATTACATCGAATGCTGCATCCAGGACGTCAGCCGTCAATCGTTTACTTAAAGCAGAATCCTTTACACTTTTTGCTACGGCGCCGATCAGCTCGTCTTTTGTCAAGGGAATCCCTCCTTTCGAGGATGGTAGAGGTGGGTAGGAACTAAGCGGAATCAATTATAGAAAATGGCGAGTAAAAGTCAAACAAAAAGTGAGGCGACAACACTCTTTTCCCCCTGTATTGAAGGGGGATAAAGGGGTATGCTTGTTTTTGAACTTTGTAATTTATGCTAAGATAACCTGTACGTTTCCAAAGCGTTTGCAAGGAATGGATTTTAAAAAAGTGGTCTACTCCATTGTGGAAAACTTTTCTCAAGGTTAAAATAAATTTTTGCTTTTGATGGTTAACTCTTCGATTGCAAAAGTATTTTGAATTTAGGAGAAAAAAAATTGTCGGTTTTGAATATTGCGAGGCTCGGCCATCCGATATTGCGGGAAATAGCCAAGCCGGTGAACCTGAAAGCATTGACTGCGTCCGGCGACGATGAACTGCAGCAATTGATCGACGACATGATCGATACCATGCGGGAGGAGGATGGGGTCGGTATTGCCGCTCCCCAGGTGGCTCGTTCGTTGCAAATTATAATCGTCGAATATCAGCAGAATGAGCGTTATCCCTCGCAGGATGATATCCCCTTGACCGTTTATGTGAACCCAAAGATCATCCATTCTGGAAAGGAAACCGCCTCGTTCTGGGAAGGATGCCTCAGCTTGAAAGACTTGCGAGGATTGGTGACCCGTCCTCAGGAAGTGACCGTGGAGGCCTTCTCGCGGGAGGGTAAAAAAATGGTGGTGGAGGCCAAGGGGTTTTTATCGGTGGTGTTGCAGCATGAGATCGATCATTTGCTGGGCAAGGTGTTTCTCGACCGGATGACGGATCTCACGCAATTGGCCTGGGCCGAGGAATGGCAAACTTATTGGACCGAGAAGGAGTCCGCTCAAAGTCCGGAGGCGATTTGAACTCATGAGCATGGACCGAAAACTTCTGGAAGAAGATATCCTCCGCCTGTATCGGGAACCTATTGTCGGAGCGAATTACAACAATACCTATGGTGAGGAGAATCTGGTAAACCTCGTCAACAAATACCGGAGTCTCATGCCGGAGGAAATGGAATTCATGCGGGAGTTGGTGACCGGGTATTCGCAATCGCCCGATCTCGCCTCCAGCTATGTCTCGGTCGGCGTACTGCATGCCCTCGGTTTCAGCCAACAAGTTGAGGAGGCGTATGCCTGGGCGCAATCGCAGGACAACAGCGGGCAGGTCACCAGCCATTTCGATATCGGAAAATCACTGGCGGATCATTTCATCAGCGGTTGATCGCCCATCCTCCTGGCTTAAACCGAAGTCGGGGGAATTTTCGAATCACTGGGTTCCACGGGGCAGACGGAGCCCACACATTCGCCCTGTTTGAACCGGGAGTTCATGAACAGTAAAAACCCTCCCCACAATACTCCCGGAATCACGAACAGGCCGGCCATCCACATACCCGTTTGATGGGTGGTCAACTCCAGAGTATCCACGGCGAACCCGGTCGACCAGTTGCTGAGTCCCATCACCAAGGTCAACAGCGCCATTTCGGTGCTGAACACTCGTCCCAGGTACCGGCCATCGGCTTCCAGGTGGATCAGGGCGGAACTGAATACCCAGATGATGGAGCCGAAAAATGTGGCCAACGCGATACTCAGGGAGGCTGACCATAAACTATGCGACTGGGCAAAAAGAAAATAGGACAGAGAACCCAGAAAGAACGCGAACAGAATAGATAGCTGAAGCACCCGGGTGGAATCGCCAAAAAATTTCTTTACGAGGATGGGTCCCAGAGCGGCGCCCAATCCTCTTGCGGAATACATGGCGCCGATGGCCATCGAAATGGCGGAGGCGGAGGCAAACATTTTGTTGGCGTAGAGCGGGATGAGAGTCATCACCCCGCCGGCGACCGCAAGTCCGGATTTCATCAAAGCCAGAACAAAAATCATCGGTTGTGACATAAGATAGCGCACGCCATCCACCAGCATTTTGAATCCTGAAGCATCCGGGCGTTCGGCCTTTTCTTTTGCCAGTGCTTCTTTAGGGCACTGGATACGAGCAATGAACCAGGCGGAGAGGAGGAAGGTAAACGCATCAATGACGAAGGCGGTTTTAATGCCGAACACGCTAACCAATATTCCGCCCAACGCAGCGCCGACGGCCAACATCACCGACCAAGTGGAGCCGCTGAGGGCGTTGGCGGTGACCAGGTCCTCACGTGGGGTGAGGGAGGGGATGATGGCGCTCCGTGCGGGTTCAAAAAATCCGGCCAACGCGATTTCCACTACCGCCAGGCTGTACAGGAGCCATAAGTCACCGGCATCATCCACTAGCAGGAACCCAAGCACCACCACGAAGCGAAGCACATCGCTGGTGATCATGATGACTTTACGGTCCATTCGGTCGATCAACACCCCAGCCAACGGACTGACGAAGAAAATCGGCAGGAGTTTGGCCATCATGGCCGAGGCCATGGCAGTGCCGGTACCGCTGAGTTTGAGGACGAGCATGTAAATGGCGATGCTGTTCAGCCAGTCACCCAGTTCAGAGACCACCTGTCCATACCAGAGATGCCGGAAGGGGCGGTTAGTTTTCAGCAGGCGGACATAGCCGATGGAGCGTTGGGAATTCATACCTTATCCTGTGTCAAAGAGAGCTTTCGGTTTGGAAGTCTACCGTATGGCTCGCGGTTATGATAATATTTTAATTCTCTATATCTTGTTTGAAGGGAATTATGGAAGAAACACCGCATGAGTTAGAGGACAAATTTGACAACTGGGTGGGCCGGTTTTCTCTGTGGGGGTCCCTTCTGTTGTCGACCCTTGTTACTGTTATCTATTGTATGGCGAATCCTCCCGATTCCGAAGAGGTGCAGAGGATGCGAATTTTCTTTCGCGAAAGCGGGATGGAAGTCACGACATTCATTAAATTGCCACGTGAGGAAATGGAAGCATTTGCGGAACGGCAGACGCACCCCTTTTACAAAACCTATGTGCGGGCTTCGGAAAATGAGAAGGAAGAGATCAACACGCAAATTCATAATTCCATCGATTACCGGCCAGCTCAATATTGGTTCAACGCAGTATTTATCTGGTTCATCTGTTTTACGACCATCTGGTTTTTCGGCCTCATGGCCCAGGGTGTGATCAATCTGGTACGCCAGAAACCCGATTTAAAATAACCTCATTCACTGCGAGTTTTCATGACCGTCGATCAAATCCGGCTTTCGATTTTCCTGGGAGTGTTGGTGTTGATGCTTGTTTTGGAAAGCTTCATTCCCCGGCATCCGACGGTGGACTCCAAACCCCGGCGCCTGGCGATCAATTTTTCCCTCACCGGTTTCAATGTGCTGCTGGTCCGGGGGTTACTGGGCGGCGCGGCGGTGGGCATGGCGCATTTCGCTGGACAACAGGGCTGGGGCCTGCTCAATTATCTTGATTGGCCCGTGCCTTTGGAAATGGCGATGGGGGTCGTATTTCTGGACCTGATGATTTATCTCCAGCATGTGGTGCTTCATATGATTCCGTTTTTCTGGAGGTTCCATAAGGTACATCATTCCGATCTGGATTTGGACGTGTCCTCCGGATTCCGCTTTCATCCGCTGGAGATTCTGGGCTCGATGATTTACAAGCTGGGGCTGGTGGCGGCACTGGGGCCCTCGGTGATGACGGTGGTGGTGTTTGAGGTGATCCTCAGCGGCATGGCAATGTTCACCCATTCCAATATCAAGTTGCCGCTGGGGCTGGACCGCACCCTGCGGTGGCTGTTCGTGACGCCGGATATGCACCGCATTCATCATTCGGTGGAAGTGGACGAGACCAACTCCAATTACGGATTCAATATTTCCATCTGGGACCGCCTGCTAGGGACTTATATTCATGACGGCAAGAAACCCCAGCCGGAGATCGTCATCGGTATCCCCGAATTCCGCACCCCGCAACAAGTGTCCCTGCTCAAGCTGATGCTCATACCTTTCCAAAGCACGCGTTAAACTCTTTTATTTCTCTAAGATAGAAGCTCAGGATTTTTACCCAATTTCTGCAAAGATTGATAGAATGCGAGGATGTCTATCCGATTTTATTGGATCAGTTTCCTTATTGTCATGGGGTTGACCGTATTCATCAGTTGGGTCAAACAAACCCGGACGCGTAAGGAATTTCTAATGATTTTACTCAAGGTGACCTTGGGGTTTATCGGGACTGTCTTCGCCCTGTGGGGTCTTTCCAGTTTACTGGTCGCCTTGGGAATCTCGAAATCCGGTTTTATTTTTTAAATCTTATCCTCATTCCAGGTGGAGGTATACGGTGGAAGCACTGGAATTTACACCTTTCATGTTGGTGACGCTGTTTATTGCTTTTCTGTTCATCTCGTATTTTATGGGGATGATGATCCACGCCGCCTGGATGTATGAAGATCACCCCAAAATGGACCGGAACAGCCGGAAGGCCTGGGTCTTGTGTATGGCGGCGGGGACGGGTGTGACGGGGTGGTTGTTTGCCTACGGCTACTACGCCAACTTCTAACCAGGCTAGGCCTGGGGCAAATTTAGCAGGGGCGTTATCTCAGAATTGGGGAGGTGCCTTCGCCATTCCGCACCAGCGAAATTTCCTCCCCCTGTAAGGGCGTTAGCCGGCGAGGATGTCGATGACCCTCTGGCAATCGTTTTTATAGGTGAGAATATCGGATTTTTCCTGGTCATCGAGGTCGTCTTCCATATTTTCCTCAAGCATTTCAATGGCGTCGTTAAGGCCGCCAGCCGCTATATCCAGTTCGTATTCAGCCAGGGCGTAAATGGAGGGGTTGGTTCTCAATTTGTCATAGACCCGCGTATACCGGGTTTTATATTCCATGACTTCTTTCATTTTGGTTTCCGAAAGAGCATTCTTGAGTTCCACGTTGATATCGGAAATAGCGTCGTTCAGAGCCATTTTGATGGTTTCGATGTCTTTTGCATTGATCGACGCGAGAGATTTCATTATTTTTCCTTCCTGATAATGCAGGGCTAAAATAGACTTCCATCCGGCCTTATGGGCGAAAATGCCGGGTTAATGATTTAAGATTTGATCTTATATTATATAACAGAAAATAATAAAAAAAACCCGCGTTTCCAAAGAAAACGCGGGTTGGTTTTTTACGAGATCAGGAACCGATTTCCACTTTGACCGTTTTCGGTTTGGCTTCCTCCTTCTTGGGCAAAACCACCGTCAGGACGCCATTTTCCAGTTTGGCGGAAATTTTATCCGGGTCGACCCCTTCGCCGATCCTGAAAGAGCGCTCAAAACTTCTGCGGCTGAATTCCCGCATCCGGTAGTGGTTCTCTTCCTTCTCCTGCGATTCCTCGGTATGGCCTTTCAGAGTCATGAGGCCGTCTTTAATCTCGAGGTCGATATCCTTTTCCTTTATGCCGGGAACTTCGGCCGTCAGGGTATAGCCGTCCTCGTTCTCAACGATGTTGACTTTCAGGTCCTCGCCGAAACTCTGTCGGCCTTCAACCGGAGCCCACGGCCAAGAATCGTTGAAAAAACGATCGGTATCAAAAAACCGATCCATATAGGTTTTAGGTGCATATTTGGCAATGTTCATGATGATCCTCCTGGAACAAGTTTAAAAGTTATAGTTATTCCAGTTCGGTACCGAACCATCTTTCCTGTTCTATAAATAAAATCGCTGGCAGGGCGTGTCAAGGTGAGTATCAAAAAATGCGGCGTAGTGTCGCTACGATGGCTGGCAGGTGCCGGGGTGCGGGGCAGGTTGCGCAGGGTCTTCAAATACCGATAGATTTTCGCTGGGCTAGGCTCGTCTTTTCCCAATAAAGGCAACGTACATGACGGCTTCGTCCACTCCATCGATACGCAGGAGCTTGTTGGCTTCGTCGTCGAAAAAGCCGCAGGTGGTCATGACGGCCAGTTCCAAAGAGGCGCAGGAGAGATAAAGATTCTGGCCGAGATGTCCAATGTCGAGTAATGCATATCGGTATCCCCGTTCGCCATACTTGAGCTTGGTCCGTGCCAGGACTCCGGAAATCAGAACCACGATAGAGGTCTGACGGACGTATTCTTGTCCACAACACACTTCTAATATTTTTTCTGTGGGGTCTCCCGGGATCAACAATTCAATTTCATGATGAGGTACATTGTAATGATAAATTCCGGGCTCGACACCGGCAACCTTTCGGACGGCAATATAGATTTCCGCCGGGTAAAGGGCTCCCGCCGAAGGGGCGGATCTTAAGTCCTGACGGAAGCCGCCCTTGCCGGGCAACTCGCCGGTGATCCCATAACTCTGGTGCAGGATTTGGGACAATTCGTCCAAGTCTAACTCAAGGTCAGCAAAATCCCGCACACTTCTCCGGGAGGAAATGACCTCATCAAACGTGCGGCCGTTTTGCGGGAGGCTCTCAATTGGAGGAAGCTTGACCCGAGGTAAAGAAGGATATTGCTTGTAGGCCCTGGACATGGCCTGCAGATCGGCGGCGGAAAAATTACCCGAAGGCATCATCTGTTGAACGGTCAGGGGATATAACTTGGTGTTTTCGTGATAAAGCTCGGACAGGGAAAGGGGAGGTGGATCCAGTTGGAACTCCAGCGCGGGGATTGAATTCGCTCTTATTTTTGACATGGCCAGGTCTCTTTGCAATTAAGGGAACATATGTGGATAGGGATTTAAATCTTCTTCGGCAAGAGGCTGGCT
>QIDN01000439.1 GCA_003229345.1 Nitrospirota bacterium
ACAAAACTTGATGAGTCTTTGGCTCAACAGGCAGACCTCTTTGGTGGCAGTGCCGGACACCATTCATGCTCTCCAGGAGCTGGCGGGTCACCACAGAGACCAGTTTTCGGTCCATGTGATCGGCGTCACCGGCACCAACGGTAAATCGACCACCAAGGAAATGATCGCCAGTGTAATGAAGATGCGTTATTCGACACTCAAAACAGAAGGCAACCTGAACAACCATATCGGCCTGCCGTTGACTCTGCTGGAGCTGAAACCGTCCCATGAAGCGGCGGTAATCGAAATGGGCATGAGCGCGGCGGGAGAAATCGCGCGACTGGCGGAAATCGCTAAACCCCGGATCGGTGTCATCACCAATATTTCGCAGGCCCACATGATCCAATTAAAAACCTTGAAAGACATCCAGACGGCAAAGGGCGAGTTGTTTCAGTTCTTGAGTGAAGACAGCACTGCCATCGTCAATGCCGATGATCCGCTGGTCTACGAACTGGCCGAGCAATTACGGGCTGGGGTCATTACGTTTGGAATCGACAACGAGGCCGACGTGCGTGCCACCGATATCCGCCCCAGTGAGAGTTTCGGGTATGACTTCACCTTAAATGTTTTGGACAAGGCTATTGCCGTCCACCTGCCCTTTCTCGGCCGATTCAATATTTATAACGCGCTCGCCGCGGCCGCTGTCGGTCATGCTCTGGACATATCGCCGACACAGATCAAAACCGGGTTGGGCGTCAAACACAAGCTCTCTCAGCGGGGCGAAGTGGCTCGTTATGGAGACATTGAGGTTATCAACGACACCTACAATGCTAACCCGCAATCCATGCGGGAGGCCATGCAAACCCTGAAAGAGCACCCCACTGAAGGCAGGAAGTTTCTGGTGATCGGCGACATGCTGGAGTTGGGTGATGAGGAGCAGTCCGCCCATCGGCAATTGGGAAACGAGGCGGCTAAACACAGTTTCGACTTTTTAGTCACGGTCGGGGAGTTGGCAGGTCTTGCTGGAAACGCCGCCGTTGAATCGGGTATGGCGAAAGATCAGGTCCACTGCTTTGACCACCATCGGGCGGCAGCAGAATTCCTGAAAACGGCCACCCAACCCGGCGATTGTTTATTGTTCAAGGGATCGCGCGGGTCGCATATGGAAACAGTACTTGAAGGTTTAATGCAGCAGGAATAGAGGAAGCGATGTTTTATCACATTTTTTATCCACTCAGCACGGACTACTCGTTCTTGAACGTGTTTCGGTATATCACGTTCCGTTCGGCGTGGGCCGGGATTACCGCGCTGGCGCTGTCCCTGCTGATCGCTCCGTATCTGATTCGTTTTTTGCAGAAACTGGAGATTGGAGAAAAAATCCGGGACGACGGACCGGAGCACCACTTGAGCAAAGCGGGCACGCCGACCATGGGCGGACTGTTGATTCTGTTTGCATTCGTCGCGTCCACCCTGTTGTGGGCGAACCTCAGCAATATCTACATTTGGGTGGTGGTGTTTGTCGCCATCGGATTCGGGTTGATCGGGCTCTATGACGATGTCCTGAAATTCCGCAAAGGCGGCGGCCTGCGCGCGCGGAGCAAACTCATTCTACAGATTCTACTGAGTGTGGCCGTTGCTGTGTTCCTGGTTTATTACGATCCGGTAAGAAGCGGTTACGCAAGCCAACTGTTTGTTCCCTTCTTCAAGGATTTCACCCCCGACCTCGGCTGGGGGTATCTGGCATTCATCGTGTTTATCATCGTGGGCACCTCCAACGCGGTGAACCTGACGGACGGGCTGGACGGATTGGCCATCGGCCCCATCATCATCGCCACCATCACGTTTACGGGCATCGTGTATTTGACCGGACATTTTAAATTTGCGGATTACTTGAACATCCAGCACATCCGGGAAGCGGGAGAACTCGCCGTTCTCACCTCTGCCCTCATCGGAGCCAGCCTGGGGTTTCTCTGGTACAACACCTACCCCGCGCAAATTTTCATGGGCGATGTCGGCTCCCTTTCGCTCGGAGGGATGCTGGGCACCATCGCCTGTATCTCCAAACAGGAACTGCTACTGATTCCCGTCGGTGGAATTTTCGTTATTGAAGCATTGTCCGTCATCATTCAAGTCGGATATTTCAAATACACCGGAGGCAAACGTTTTTTCAAAATGGCGCCTCTGCATCACCATTTCGAACAACTCGGCTGGCCGGAACCGAAAGTGATTGTCCGGTTCTGGATCGTCGCGGCGATCCTGGCTATCGCCAGCTTAAGTACGCTCAAACTGAGGTAACGCGTGAAGTTTAAGAATAAAAATATTTCCATCATCGGCATGGCGCGCTCCGGCATCGCCGCCGCCAATTTCCTGGCGGAACAGGGCGCGCGCGTGACCCTGCTGGACGGCAAATCCAAGGAAGTACTGGGCGATGCGCTGAAGCAACTCGCGTCCGGAGTGAGTACCGTTTTTCAATCGTCCCAGCCCCTGCCCGATGCGGATCTGGTGGTCCTGAGCCCGGGAGTGGATATTCATTCTCCGGATTTGAATTCCGCCCGCGAAAGCGGAACCGAAATTATCAGCGAACTGGAACTGGCATACCGGGTCAGTGAAACACCGATCATCGCCATCACCGGCACCAACGGTAAATCCACGACCACTTCCTTGATCGGTCTCCTGCTGGAACAAGGTGGCAAGGATGTACGGGTCGGGGGTAACATCGGCGTCCCTTTTATCTCCCTCGTCAAAGATCAGCCCAGGGATTACATGGTTCTGGAAATCAGCAGTTTTCAATTAGAGGGCGCGGTGCAGTTTCATCCGCACTTCAGCATCATCCTGAACATCACGCCAGATCATCTCGACCGGCATAAAACGATCGAGCACTACGCAAAATTAAAAGAAAGAATAGCCGCCCGTCAAACCCAGGACGATGTTCTGATTCTCAATCATGACGATCCCTGGGTGCATCGCGTCGCGGCGGGCAAACGATCACAAAAATGGTACTTCAGCATGAGCGAGCCGGTGGAGCGGGGCTGTTATTTAAATGGGGACCATGTCCTGTTTAAAGACGGCGAGAAGTAGGAAACAATCTGCCGCATCAGCGAATTGCATCAAGCCATGCAGTGGCAGGTGGAAAATATTCTGCCTTCGGCGCTGGTGGCCCGGCTGGTGGGAATCGGTGCCGCCTCCATCGCCAAGACTCTGCGCGAATTCAAAGGACTGGAGCACCGCCTGGAATGGGTGCGCTCCCTCAACGGTGTCGATTTTATCAATGACTCCAAGGGCACCAACATTGGCGCGTTGGAAAAATCGCTCAACAGTTTTGATCGACCCGTCGTATTGATCGCGGGTGGCCAGGATAAAGGCGGAGATTTTCAATCATTGAAATCGCTGTTCAAAAAGAAAGTCAAACACATGGTGCTGATCGGCGAAGCTCGACCCAGGATTCAAGCGGTCCTGAACGGATCGTTCGGGTACGAGAGTGCGGACGATATGGAAACCGCGGTGCGGCGGGCCTATGCCCAGACTCAACCGGGAGACGTGGTTCTGCTTTCCCCGGCTTGTGCCAGTTTCGATATGTTCCGGGACTATGCGGACCGGGGCCGGCAATTTAAAGGATGCGTGCAATCTCTTTGAGAGGCATGAATCGTGAACGTGAAAACAACGAGTTTGAAATCATTAGAGGAAACGCGTGAGTTCTCATCGGAAAAAACAATACGGATGCGATTCCACCCTGGCGTGGACCCTCGCGGCGCTCATTATGGCGGGAATCATCATGGTCTTCAGCTCCAGCGCCGTGCATGCCCAGGAAACATATCAGGATTCGTTTTACCTTCTGAAACGTCACGTCACGTGGGTCCTGTTGGGAACGGGACTGCTTATCTTCGCGCGCAAGTTCGATTATCACCGGTGGGAAAAACTGACGCTCCCTATCATGGCGGCAACCTTTCTTTTGTTACTGGCGGTCATGGTGCCCGCACTCAGCAAAGAAGTGGGCGGCGCACGGCGATGGCTAACGCTCGGCGGGCTTTCCCTGCAACCGTCGGAGATCGCCAAATTCACCGTCGTCCTGTTCATCGCCAAGTCGATGGTGAAACGGGCCGACAAACTGAAAAGCTTCGCGTACGGGTATCTGCCCAACCTGATCGTGCTGGGAATTTTTTTCCTGCTGATACTTCTGCAGCCGGACTTCGGAACCGCCATGATCATTTCCATTGTGGCGTTCCTCATGTTGTATGTCGCCGGGATTCAAAAAAAGTTCCTGGCGTATTCCGTACTGGCGGTGATTCCGTTCCTAGTCACCGCAGTGATGGGAGCACAATACCGCACACGACGTATCCTTTCGTTCCTCGATCCCTGGGCCGACCCTTCGGGTACCGGTTTTCAGGCCATCCAGTCGTTTCTGGCGTTCGGGCGCGGCGGCATCTGGGGACTCGGATTGGGCGACAGCCGGCAGAAACTGTTTTATCTGCCGGAAGCGCATACGGATTTCATCTTCTCCGTGATCGGGGAAGAGTTGGGAATTATCGGCACATTGGGAATCATCCTGCTGTTCGGCATATTGATCTGGCGGGGATTCGTCATCGCGTCGCAAGCCAAAGATTTATACGGCACGCATCTGGCTATCGGAGTAACTCTGCTGGTCGGTGTGCAGGCCTTCACCAATATGGGTGTGGCGGTCGGTGTTCTGCCGACCAAAGGATTGACGCTTCCATTCATCAGCCTGGGCGGATCGTCCCTGTTGATCACGCTGCTGTGCATGGGAGTGCTGTTGAACATATCGGACCATTCGGTCCGGCGTTGAAACATTATTAATGGCGAACTCAGTCGTCATAGCAGGCGGCGGGACAGGTGGACACCTCTATCCCGGCATAGCCCTCGCGAAAGCACTTATGAAGCACGATGCAGACATTCAAATCACGTTCGTCGGTACCCTGCAGGGGATCGAATCGCGCGTCCTGCCACGTGAAGGGTTTCGCCTGAAGACGATTTTATCCGGCGGCCTCCTCGGGAAAAAGGGAATCGGACGTTTGATCAACTGGCTCAAACTGCCGGTCAGCATTCTGCAATCGATGGGATATCTGCTCATGAACCGTCCTCAGCTTGTGGTGGGAGTCGGCGGTTATGTCTCCGGTCCTATGGCGCTGTCGGCGTGGGCGCTCCGCATCCCGATGTTGATTCACGAACAAAACACGGTGCCCGGCGCAACCAACCGGTGGCTGGGCAAAATCGCAAACAAAGTGGCTATCACGTTTGAAATGTCCAAAAAATATTTTCCCGCCCACAAGGTGGTGGAAACCGGAAACATGATCCGCGAAGAATTTACAGAAGCCAAAGCGGCCAATGTCCCCGTCAGCGAAAAATTCACGGTACTGGTGCTGGGTGGAAGCCAGGGTGCGCAGTCCATCAATCGCGCTGTGCTGGCCGCGCTGGATACGCTGACGCCGGTGAAGGATCGTTTACACATCATCCACCAGACCGGACAATCTGATGAAGCCGAGGTACGGGCGGGTTACGAACACAAAGGGTTTTCCGCCGACGCGCGGGCGTTCATTTACGACATGGCGGATCAATACTGCAAGGCATCGCTGATCATCTGCCGTTCGGGGGCAACCACCTTGGCGGAAGTAACGGCATTGGGGATCCCCTCAGTGCTGGTGCCCTTCCCTTTCGCGGCACACAACCATCAGGAACACAACGCGCGCGCCTTGGAATCCAACGGTGCGGCGCAGGTCATTCTTGATAAAGACGTCACCGGTAAGCAGTTGGCGGGGATTATTCTCGACGGCATGGAACATCCCGAAGCATTACGAGAGATGGCCGACAAGAGCTTTCAAATGGGACGGCGCGACGCTACCGAGCGTGTCCGCCAATTGTGCATGGAACTGATGCCCAGTCCCCATTGATTCATTGAAGCAACGCAGGACCCATGAAATTATGAGGGTGTATGTTTTTAGGCAAAACCAAACGGATTCACTTTATCGGTATCGGAGGTTCCGGCATGAGCGGCATTGCTGAAGTACTGATCAATGAAGGTTATGAAGTCACCGGATCGGACAAGTCCCGGTCGACAGTGACTGAGCACCTGGAAAAGATCGGCGCCCGCATCGCCTACGAGCACCACGCCAAGAACGTGGACGGATGCCAGGTGGTGGTGACCTCCACCGCCGTCAAACCGGACAACGTGGAAGTGCAATCGGCCCGCAAGCAGACCATTCCCGTAATCCGGCGCGCTGAAATGCTGGCCGAACTGATGCGGATGAAGCAGGGTATCGCCATTGCCGGCACGCACGGCAAAACCACGACCACCTCATTGGTCGCGACCGTTCTGGCGGGCGGCGGCCTCGATCCTACCGTCGTTATCGGCGGCAAGCTTAAAAGCGTGGGAAGCCACGCCAAAATGGGTCAGAGCGAATTCCTGGTGGCGGAAGCGGATGAAAGCGACGGTTCCTTTTTAAAACTGACACCGACCATCGCCGTGGTCACCACACTTGATGAAGAGCACATGGACTTTTACAAGACGCTCGACAACATGAAGGAAGCGTTTCTGACGTTCCTCAACAAAATTCCATTCTATGGCACGTCGGTGTTGTGCCTGGACGAGCCCAACATCCAGTCCCTTATTCCCAAACTGGAGAAACGGTTCATCACCTACGGGTTGGTGAGCCAGGGAGATTACACGGCGCGCAACATCCGAGTCAAGGGATTGGACACGCAGTTTGACGTGTTTTATCTGGGTGATGAGTTGGGAACGATTCATTCCGTCGCTCCCGGCAAACACAACGTGCTGAACACGCTGGCAGCGGTAGCAGTGGGTATGGAACTCAACCTGACGTTTGACACCATCGCCCAGTCACTCAAACAATTTAAGGGCGTCCAACGCCGCTTCGAAATCCACCACAACACAAAATCCCTGGTGGTGGTTGACGACTACGGTCATCACCCGGTGGAAATCCAGGCCACGTTAAAAACAGCCCAGGAAGTATGGCCGGAGCGGCGGTTGGTGGTGGTGTTTCAACCACACCGCTATTCCCGGACCCAGACCCAGATGGAACATTTCTGGTCCGCGTTCAACGATTCGGACTATTTGATCATCAACGATATTTTCCCTGCAGGTGAGGAACCGATTGAAGGGGTTCACGCCCAGGGGATCGTAGACGGCGTCCGGAAATTCTGACACAAAAACGCCGAGCACGTTGCAACACCTAAAGAAACTTTAAAACGCCTGTTCCAGATCCTGCAACCCGGCGATGTCTTCATGACACTCGGCGCGGGCAATGTGTGGGAACTGGGGCGTGATCTGCTGGCCAACCTTCCCGAGCGGCTCCGCGAGGGAAAACCTGGACAGGATAGTTAATTCATGCTGAACAATCCTTGGAAAACCCGAATCATCCGCTTTGCTCACTTGCATCAGGGACAAAGCGTACCTACGGCAACTTTGACCGGATCGTCTCGATCGATCCTGGGAAAAACCATTCACAAGAGAACCTTTATGAGCCCTTCCACAAACTGGCTGAACCGAATCAAGGGAGAAATCCGTTACGACGAGCCCATCGCCCATCATACCTCTCTGCGCGTTGGAGGCCCGGCGGATATATTCATCGTCCCCGAGGATGTGTCGGACCTGCAACTCATTTTCAAAAATCATGGAGACATGCCGTTATTCATACTGGGAGAAGGCACGAACCTCATCATGAACGACAAAGGTTTCCGGGGCATCGTCATCTCCACCAAAAACCGCTTCAAGGAAATCGAGCCTCCCGTGTTTTTCAAAAACACAGCGGGCGAAGAAGGTGCCGTGATCACTGCGGGCGCCGCCACCAAGATGTCTTATCTGGTCAAAAATCTTGCGAAATATTCTCTGACCGGACTGGAAAACCTGGTGGGCATTCCCGGTTCTCTCGGCGGTGCGGTGTTCATGAACGCCGGAGCGGACGGCACGGAAATCTGCGATGTGATTCGCAGCGTCACCCGCGTTACTGCGGAAGGCGACCTGGAAACTCTGAAAAAATCAGAACTGAAATTCGAGTACCGCAAAACCACCTTCCCCACGAAAGGCGGCATCATCGTATCCGCGGAACTGGAATTGAAAAAAGGCGACCACACGGAAATCCAAAACACCATCGATAGTCATCTGGTCCGCCGCAAAAGCAAACAACCGCTGTCTCTGCCCAATTCGGGTTCGGTGTTTAAAAATCCGGAAGGCGACGCCGCAGGCCGCCTCATTGAGGAAGCGGGATTGAAAGGATTCAGTATTGGTAACGCCGGCGTATCGATCAAACACGCCAACTTCATCGTCAATAAAGGCGAGGCTACGGCTTCGGAAGTGATTGAAATTATCGAACATGTCCGGGACACGGTCTTGGAAAAAACCGGTGTGGGACTGGAAACCGAAGTGATTATCGTCGGCGAACGGTAAAAGGCGTATTGGAGAACGCCGGGTTGAAAATTTTGATGAACATGGTCCGTTAGCAAAGGTACCCCTCCTTCCTTTGTCCCCGGCCCTTGGCCAAGGGCTGGGGGCGGACCGTTAAATTTGATGCAAGGACGAGCTTTTGAAGTCGTTAAAACAAAAAACGATCGGCGTGTTGATGGGAGGGCTCTCCCCGGAGCGGGAAGTTTCGTTGACTTCCGGGAAGGAGATCTTCAAAGCTATCCAGAGCAAAGGATTGAATGCAGAGATGATCGACGTAGACCACAATATCGGCGCCACCCTGGCGGAACGAAAGATCGATTTGGCCTGCATCGCATTGCACGGCACCTGGGGTGAAGATGGCACGATCCAGGGGGTTTTGGAGTATCTCAAAATCCCTTACACCGGTTCGGGTGTTCTGGGAAGTGCCATCGCGTACAACAAGGTGGTGTCCAAGGAGATATTCACGGAACGCGGCATTCCCACGGCCCCGTATCAGGTGATCACCGCCGAAGATCGGGGCCAGATGAAAAGAACGCTGGATTTGCCGGTGGTGGTGAAACCCGCCGACCAGGGATCGAGCATCGGCGTCAGCATTGTCCAAACGGAATCCCAATGGGAAACGGCGCTCGACGAAGCATTCGAGGTTTCGGAGGAGATCCTCATCGAACAATTTATCGAAGGCAAACTGTTGGCGGTAGGGATGAACGGACCGCTACCCATGCCGATTGTGGAGATCGTCCCCAAGTCGGGTTTCTACGATTACGAAGCAAAATACACCGAGGGCAAAACAGACTATGTATGCCCGGCACAATTGACCTCGAAGGAAGCGCAACGGTGCCGTGACGCATCGGTCCGGGTGTTCAAGGCTCTCAAGGGCCGGGGATTCCCGCGGGTGGATTTGATTCTGGACAAGGGCATTCCTTACGCACTCGAAATGAACACCATACCGGGTATGACGCCGACCAGCCTGCTTCCCATGGCGGCGCGTCAGGCTGGTTTGGAATTCGATGATCTGGTACTCGAAATCTTAAAACGAGCTCGGCTCGATTACAAAAACTAAAACACGATGATGAATTACACCTTAAATAAGCCTAAAGGATCTCGCCTCAACTGGGGAGAGGTCCATTCGCGCCAGCGAAAAAAAATCAAGCGTCCAAGCAAAGCTCTGAAAGGACGTAAAATCAAAAATCGCCAGACCGGTTTCCTGGATCTCGCTAAAACCTGGCTGGATGTGGTCGCCAAGGCGGTTCTGGTCATGATCATGGGTTATGGGGCATTTCATGGATACCGGTACGTCACCACTGCGCCGCAGTTCGCTGTGGCACAAATCAATTTCTCCGGCAACGAGAAGGTCAGCCTGCATACTCTGGAAAGCATGGCTCAGCCGCTGTTGGGTCAAAACATTTTCCAGCTCGACTTGCAGTCCATCACCGAACAGTTCAAGGCTAACCCATGGATTGAAAATGTTTCCGCCGTACGCCGACTGCCACGGGGAATCCGCATTCAGGTTCAGGAGCGAACTCCGTTCGCACGTATCCAGCTGGACAAAACTTATTTGATGGATCACTACGGAGTATTGATCGTTCCCGACAATAAAGAATACGGCACCCTCCCTCTGATCACGGGAGTGAAAGTACACGGAGTGGAGCTGGGCAACGAAATTCCGGTAGCGGGAATCGTACCGGGATTGCAGGCCATGCATTTCATGAACCAACTGGGTGCGTTCAAGGACGACCCCATTCAGAAATTTCATATGTCCAGTCCACTCAAGCTGGTATTCACCACCCAGACCCGGGGAATCGATATCTATCTGGCGGTGGACCGGATTCAGGAAGGTTTTGAAAATTTAAAACTAATACTCGACGCCATGGATTCCAACCTTACCGGGATTCATTACATCGACCTGTCCTTCAAGGACAAGGTGGTGGTCAAGAAAAACCGGATGGAACCACGGCGCGGGATTGTACACAAGATTTAACCGTTTTTAGAAAAGGGGACACACATGTCCAAAAAACAAAACTATATTGTCGGCCTGGACATCGGCACAACCAAAATCTGTTGCATCATCGCGGAAGTGACGCCTCAGGGTGAGATCGAAATCATCGGTCTCGGCCAGTCGCCCTCCCGCGGCCTGCGCAAGGGTGTCGTGGTCAATATCGACGGCACGGTCGAATCGATCCGGAGCGCGGTCGAGGAAGCGGAGTTGATGGCGGGAGCGGAGATTGATTCCGTTTTCGTGGGGATCGCCGGTGGCCACATCAAAAGCATGAACAGCCATGGCATCATCGCGGCGAAACATAAGGAGATCAACCACCACGATATAGACCGGGTCATCGAAGCCGCCAAGGCCATCGCTATTCCCCTGGACCGTGAGGTGATCCACGTCCTGCCGCAGGAATATATCGTGGACAATCAGGACGGCATCAAAACGCCTCTCGGTATGGCGGGGATACGGCTGGAAGCCAAGGTGCATATCGTCACCGCCGCCGTCACCTCGGCGCAGAATATCGTCAAATGCGTCAACAAGGCGGGGCTGGGTGTGCAGGACATCGTGCTGGAGCAACTTGCCTCCAGTGAAGCGGTGCTCTCCGCCGACGAAAAGGAACTGGGTGTGGCGTTGATCGATATCGGCGGCGGCACTTCGGACTTGGCGATTTTCTATCAGGGCGCAATCAAGCACACTTCGGTGCTGGCCATCGCGGGCGCACAGGTGACCAACGATATTGCCATCGGCCTGCGCACCCCTAACGCCGAGGCGGAAAAAATCAAACACGCGCACGGGTGCGCTTATTCGAGCCTGATCAAACACGACGACACGATTGAAATCTCCACCGTGGGCGGACGAAGCACGCTCAAGGTGTCGCGACAGATTCTGAGTGAAATCATCGAAGCGCGCATCCGGGAAATGTTTGAAATGCTCAACCACGAAATCCAGACATCCGGATTCCAGGATAATATTTCATCCGGTATCGTTATTACCGGAGGATCGGCCTGCATAGAAGGCATGGCGGACCTCGCTGAGGAGGTATTCCAAGTACCCGTCCGCATCGGCACGCCCATGGGTCTGGGCGGCTTGGTGGATGTGGTGACCAGCCCGATCTACGCCACCAGCACGGGCCTGATTCATTACGGCGAAAAAAGTTACAAGGCGGGCCGCAACATGGACCTGCAAGGCAGAAACCTATTTGAAAAAATATTCAGCCGCATGAAGGGCTGGACGGAAGAATTCTTTTAGTCACCAAGGAGGAAACAATGGGCATGATCGAATTTGAACCAACCAATGATTATTCGGCAAACATCAAAGTCATCGGAGTCGGCGGGGGCGGCGGCAACGCAGTCAACGCCATGGTACGTTCCAATATCCAGGGCGTGGAGTTTATCCAAGCCAATACCGATATCCAAACACTGGACGCATCTCCCTGCCAGCACAAAATCCGGGTAGGAACGGAATTGACCCGCGGCCTCGGCGCCGGGTCCAATCCCGAGATTGGGAGAATGGCGGCCGAGGAAAGCCGCGAACATTTGCACGACGTGCTGGAAGGCTCGGACATGGTCTTCCTCACCGCCGGCATGGGTGGAGGCACCGGTACCGGCGCCACGCCCGTCATCGCGGAAATCGCGCGGGAAGTGGGAGCACTCACCGTCGGCGTGGTCACCAAGCCGTTTATGTTTGAAGGCAGCCGGCGGCAAAAGCAGGCGGAAGAAGGCATTGAGGAATTGAAGGAAGCGGTCGACACCCTGATCGTCATTCCCAACCAGAAACTGCTGAGCTTCATCGGCAAGCAAACTTCACTGAGCACCGCGTTCTCACAGGTCGACGACATTCTGCGTCAGGCGGTTTGCAGTATCTCCGATTTGATTGTGATTCCGGGATTGATCAATCTCGACTTCGCGGATGTCAAAACCATCATGTGCGGCATGGGCAAAGC
The DNA here is from genome assembly GCA_003229345.1 of Nitrospirota bacterium. Taxonomy (GTDB): domain Bacteria; phylum Nitrospinota; class Nitrospinia; order Nitrospinales; family Nitrospinaceae; genus SZUA-226. The sequence goes on from QIDN01000439.1 coordinate 12,322, forward strand.
GTTGATGGGCGGCGGCATCGCCTCCGGCGAAAACCGGGCCATCGAGGCGGCCCAACGTGCCATCTCCAGCCCTCTGCTGGACGAAGCATCGGTCGAAGGCGCTCGTGGCATTCTCATCAACATCACCGGCGGTGAAGACCTCACTCTGCACGATGTCAACGAGGCAGCCATGCTGATCCAGAAAAACGCTCATGAAGATGCGCATATCATCTTTGGCGCGGTGGTGGACAAATCCATGAAAGAGGACATGCGCGTGACGGTGATCGCCACCGGGTTCGAGAAGGAAGAACGCCAACGGCTCTTTCTCGCGCCACAGGAGCCTAACACCATTCCTATGAGAAAGGTGGTGAACGGGCCAGATGTGGAAATGGATCTGGAAAGTCACCCCGCGTACCAACAGGAAAGCTTGAAGGAGCTGGCGGATATTATCCGGAAAGAGTCTCCGGAAACGATATCCAACAGTTCAAATTTCGATATCCCGACGTTCCTGCGGAAACACGCCGATTGATTCGCAGGTTCGCCCAGAGAGGAGAGGGAGCCGGTCTTCCGGTTTCCTCCCCTCCCTCCTTTAATTCCTCTTATTCAAATCCCAGTTGTACTCCAGGTAGGAAACTTTGTGGTATCCCTTTTTAAGATAGGGCCGGTATTCCCTCGGCGCGTAACGGAAGAGGAAAGCAAGGGTTCCACCCCTTGACTCAAAATCGTCTTCAAACCAGTCGAAAATTTTTGAGAGGGTAATGCGCCCGCTGGCGCGGTCAACATTAAGGCCCTTGCCTGGGTTGGCGAGAAAACGTTTGAACTGATCGTCGAGTTGCGCGTCCAGACGGTCCGTCCTGTAGGCCTCCCTGCGCAGGTCGGGACAACTCACCGAAGCACAGACGATGGCGGTATGAATGCGCGGATCCCCCATCTTCCGTAAAATTTCGTGCTCGATTTCGTCCAGGGTGACCTCCTTACCGCCGACCACCCCCACGGTTTTCTTCCAGACTGATCCGGAAATCCCCCCGACATCTTTTATGCTGTTCACCGGGTAATGATCCACCACCATTTTGACCGCCATGATGTTGTAGACATTGATCCAGAAGCACCGTTTATCCTTCTCGCTTTTCAGCTTTGAGGGAGAAAAGGTTTTCAATTCATGAATCAGCTTCGCATACGCCGGATCTTTCTTGATAGCGGGATAATCGACCCCGGCGAGCCGCACACCGGCGATCGTTGTCGGTCCCACATGCTTTTTCACCAAGGCATCCCATCCGCTGAAATCGAAGGCCCAGGCCGAGGACGGCGCCAGCACCATACAAACGACCAGTACCCAGAACTTTTTAAAGAAGATACGTTTCATGGACATTTTCAAATCCTTTAACTGCATTTTAAAATTTACACGGTATAATGACATGAATAATACTCCCAGGGCGAACGGTAATTTAATTCATATAAATTGTTCCCTGTTTAGTCCCTTCCGGCAGAGTTCCCTTACACTTTTTTGATAGCCGCATGAACCCCGACCCCAAAGAATTGCTCTACGTTTCCGATCTGGACGGCACCCTGCTGGACATGCACGGCAATTTCCCCCGCGCCTGGGTGGATCGCCTGAACCGCATGATCGACCGCGGCCTCAAGTTCACCATCGCCACGGCCCGCAATTACGATTCGGCGCATCCCATTTTACACGAGGTGAACC
>QIDN01000004.1 GCA_003229345.1 Nitrospirota bacterium
GGGCACAACGAAATGGCCAATCTGGATGTGGTGAAAATCATTTGCGGCCTGCTCGACGCAATGGTTCAGGATTCTCCGCATAAACCGCATGCCGCGCTGATCAGTTTCGTGAAAGACCGGCCGGGACATGATCGCCGTTATGCCATCGACGCCGGTAAACTGCAACGCGAATTGGGATGGCAACCGGAGGAAACATTTGAAACAGGAATTCGTAAAACCATCCAATGGTACCTCGACCACCGGGAATGGACGCAACGCATCAGTTCCGGGGACTACCGGGGAGAACGTCTGGGATTGGGCAACGAGTGAGGCAAACCAACGATGATCAATAAAGGCATCATACTGGCAGGCGGATCGGGCACCCGTCTGTACCCGTTGACCAAAGTGGTCAGCAAGCAATTGCTCCCGCTGTATGACAAACCAATGATCTATTATCCCCTGTCCACCCTGATGCTGTCGGGCATTACCGATATCCTCATCATCACCACTCCGCACGATCTGCCTGTGTTTCAGGAACTGCTCCAGGATGGAAGCCAGTGGGGTATCAACATTCGTTACGCTCCCCAACCCAAACCGGAAGGGCTGGCCCAGGCATTTATTATCGGAAAAGATTTTATCGGCAAGGATGGATGTTGCCTCATCCTGGGCGACAACGTTTTTTACGGACACGGGTTGGACGATCTCGTCAAAAAAGCCCGTGAACGGAACAACGGCGCCACGGTGTTCGGTTATTGGGTCAAAAATCCGGAAGATTACGGCGTCGCGGAATTCGATGGCAACGGCAAAGCAATCAGCCTGGAAGAGAAACCCAAGAACCCCAAATCGAATTATGCGGTGACCGGCCTCTATTTTTACGACAACCAGGTAGTGGACATTGCCAGCAATCTTAAGCCTTCGCCACGGGGCGAGTTGGAAATCACCGACGTCAACAAAAAATATCTGGAGCAGGGAGACCTCACGGTTGAGATCCTGGGACGCGGCTTCGCCTGGCTTGATACCGGCTCACATTATGCTTTAACGGAGGCCACTAATTTTATCGAGACCATTGAGAGACGCCAGGGCCTCAAGATTTCCTGTCCGGAGGAAATCGCTTTCAACAGAGGACTCATCAATGTTGCCCAGTTGGAGAAGCTGGCCGCGCCTCTCAAAAAAAATGGCTACGGTCAATACCTGCTGGACCTGCTCAAACAGAACCGCCCTTTCCATTAACGCACCCGTTTCCTCTTTACCGCAATGACCCCATCTTCTGCAAACACATGGAAAATTCTTTTGATCGGCAAGGAGGGTCAAATCGGCGGGGAACTCTCTTCCCTCCTGCGACCTTTGGGGGAGTTGATCCTCTGCGGGGAAAATGATTTGGATTTGACTCAAGGGGACCACATCCGCAAAAAGCTAGGCGACGTTCAGCCGCATATCATTGTCAATGCCGCCGCTTATACGGCGGTGGACAAAGCCGAAGAGGAACCGGATCTCGCCATGGCAATCAACGGAACCGCACCGGCCATCCTCGCTGAGGAAGCCAAAAAACTGGGCGCGGCATTGATTCATTATTCCACCGATTATGTATTCGATGGAGAAAAACCGGAACCCTACACAGAGGAGGATTCACCAAATCCGCTGGGCGTTTACGGTCGAACCAAACTGGCTGGCGACGAGGCCATTCAATCCGCAGGCCTGCCATATTTTATTTTCCGGACGGCCTGGGTTTACGGACTGAAGGGGAAAAACTTTCTTCTCACCATGCAACGATTAGCAAAGGAACGGGATGAACTTAAAATTGTCGATGACCAAATCGGATCTCCCACCTGGAGCCGGACCATCGCCCAAACGACCGCTAACATCCTGACGCAAGTTTTACCGCAGAATTCGCCGGGAGATCTTTCCCATTTTGAACAGGCCTCCGGTCTGTACAACCTGGTGTGTGGTGGACAAACCAGCTGGTTCGGGTTCGCCCAAGCAATTCTGGAGGCATCTTCATTGTCACAAGATACGAAGCTGACTCCAATTCCTACGTCCGAGTACCCCACCCCCGCAAAACGCCCCCAAAACTCTGTCCTTTCCACAAAAAAATTGAAGTCGGCGTTCGGCATCGCCCCTCCCGCCTGGGATGTGACGCTAAAGTATTGTCTGGGCCGGTGACTCCCGGATATCCGGAAAACCCCTAAATAAGCAGAAAATTAAAACTGGCTTCCCTAAAAGTTGCCCCTATAATAAATAGATAGGCATCTAAGGTAGTTTGAAGATCGACCTGCTCCCAGACACCCGTTTAAACCTTTACCTGTCTCCAGACAGTCGTGATTGCATGCCAAAAACTTTGGTTTTTACCGCTACATACAACGAATCGGACAACGCCGAAAGTATTCTCAACGAAATCCTCCAACATCTGCCGGATGCGGAAATCCTCATCGTCGACGACAACTCTCCAGACGGAACCGGTGCGCTTTTAGACCGGCTCGCAACCGCGAATCCGGCTATCCATGTGATCCACCGCCCTTCGAAGTTGGGGTTGGGGACGGCCCATCTGATGGCGATGAAATATGCCATCCACCATGAGTACGATCAACTCATCACCATGGACGCCGACTTTTCCCATAATCCAAAATACCTCCCAGTCATCAAACAACTTTTGGAGGATAACGACTTTGTTATCGGGTCGCGTTACACCAAGGGCGGTCGATGTGACTACGGATTCATCCGCACCCTGATCAGCAGAACCGCCAACACTCTGGCGCGATATCTGCTGGGCATCCCAACCCATGAAGCCACAACTTCGTACCGTGGCTTCACACTTTCACTGCTCAAGCAAATGGATTTGAACTCGATATGGTCGGACGGATATTCCTTTTTCATGGAATCCATTTTCGTGGTCCGGCTGGCTACACGCCGACTGGCCGAATTCCCCATCTATTTTGAGGACCGCCGTGCCGGGACATCCAAGATTTCCAAGCGTGAAATTTATAAGGCAATTTACAATATCGGTCGATTGTTTTACCGGAGACTGTTTGTCATCCCATTTGCCGTTTACCAACCGGACAAACTCGAGGAAAAATCCCAGCCCTGCGAAAATTGCGGATCCATATTCCATATGGAGATGTTTCCGGCAAAGTATGCGGAAAATGAAGATGCCTCGGTTTACCAATGCACCAGCTCCGGGCATCGAACCCACGGAAGAATTCTAAAATGCCTGCATTGCGGCCTGGTATTCAACGAAACCCGGCATGATGCGGGAAAGCTCCTCAGTTTTTATTCGGATGTTGTAGATCAGGGTTATTTAAAAAACATCGACTCGCGCTTCAAAACGTTTCGATATAATTTTGAAAAAATCAAACCCTACATTCCCGCTTCTGGAAAGCTGCTCGATATCGGGTCCTATTGCGGCGTTTCCCTCAAAGTCGCGCATGAAAGCGGATTTGAAACACTCGGCGTCGAGCCTTCCAAATGGGCAGCACAATATTCAGAAGAAGTAATGAAGGAGCGCGTATTTCAAGGCACCCTCAATGACCTGCCGAGTGAAGAGGGGCCCTTCGATGTCGTTACCATGTGGGATGTCATGGAACACCTGCCGCATCCCATTAAGGAGATGGAGCTGATCCATTCCCGCTTGAAGCCGGGCGGGGTCTTCGTGTTTTCCACTCTGTTTATCGACAACTGGTATCCAAAAATCCTAAAGGAAAAATGGCCCTGGTATATGGATATGCACCTGTACTATTTTACGCTGGATGCGATAAAGCAATTATTGAACAAGGCCGGATTGGAACTCGTGCACTTTCAAAAATACACTCACATCATTACTCTGGAGTACTTTTTCGTCAAATTGGATGCACTGGGTATTTTCGGAGCTAAATTTCTGGGAGAAAAAATCAGTAATACCCGCCTCAAGAATATTATGATTCCGTTCAGTTTTGGCGATATTCAACTATTCGTTTGCAGACGGATTGAGGACAAACATTCTGAGGCTTAACCTCGGGAAAACCGCCTCTCACCATCCTTCTGAATCCATATGAAAAAAGCATTGATCACAGGAATCACAGGACAAGATGGAAGCTATCTTGCCGAATATCTTCTCGCCCAGGGATATGAGGTTCACGGTCTGATACGCCCGAACGCCGGCACTGAAGAGGACCGTTCCTTTTGGCGGATCCAATCGATTCGGGATAAATTGTTTCTGCATGCAGGCAATCTGGAGGATTACAGCAACCTGGAAGCCATCATCCGAGCGGTTCAACCCGACGAATGTTACCACCTCGCCGCTGGGACGTTTGTGTTTAATTCACTGGAAGACGAATCGGCTATTTTAAAAACCAACACCCAAAGCACTCATCACTTGCTCTTGGGTTTAAAAAACCATACGCCGGACTGCCGGTTATTTTTCGCAGGTTCGTCCGAAATGTTCGGGCAGGCTTCGGAGACACCACAAAATGAAAGCACTCCGTTCAACCCCCGGTCGATTTATGGGGTGTCCAAAGTGATCGGGCATGACCTGATCCGTTATTATCGGGATCACCTGGGCCTGTTCGCCTGCACCGGAATATTGTACAATCATGAATCGCCCCGGCGGGGAACCCGGTTCGTCACCCGTAAAATCACATCCACTGCCGCAAAAATCAAACTGGGTGTGGAAACCGAACTGCGGCTGGGCAATATCGAAGCCGAACGGGACTGGGGTTACGCCGGAGACACTGTAGCCGCCATGCACGCCATGTTGAACGCCGACTCACCGGATGATTATGTCATCGCTACCGGGACGACGCACACCATCCAAAATTTCATGAAACAGGCTTTCGAAGAACTGGATTTGAATTACGAGGACTATCTGGTGATTGATCCGGAATTTTATCGCCCGAGGGAGGATGTCCCTCTGGTTGGCGATGCGGGCAAGATTCGCTCCCAATTAAAATGGGAGCGAAAAGTTTCATTTGAGGATATAGTGCGGGACATGGTTCAGTCGGACCTTGAATATTTTCAATCATTGTTGCAATAATAAGTGAACACACTGATTACGCTGTTTGTGGACAAACTCTTAAAAATCTTATAGGGAAATGTGTTTATGAAGAAAGCTTTTATTACCGGGGTCACGGGGCAGGATGGTTCCTACCTCTCCGAATTACTTCTTGAGAAGGGTTACGAGGTGCATGGACTGGTGCGCCGCTCGTCTTTTTTCAACCGGGGGCGAATTGAAGATATTCGCCAGAAAACCAAATCATCCGGCCAGTTCCAACTGCATTACGGAGACATGACCGATTCCTCCAGTCTCAATAAATTGATCACCTCGATTCAGCCCGACGAAGTATATAACCTGGCCGCACAAAGTCATGTTGCGGTCAGTTTTGCCACGCCCGATTACACGGCCCAGGTGGATGGGATAGGAACCCTCCGCATTCTGGACGCGATCAACAATATGGGACTGAAAAACAAAACGCGTTTTTACCAAGCCTCCACCAGCGAATTATACGGCCAGGTGGCGGAAACCCCGCAAAAGGAAACGACTCCGTTTTATCCACGCAGTCCTTACGGCGTCGCCAAACTGTACGCCCACTGGATCACCATCAATTACAGGGAAGCGTATGATATGTTCGCGTGTAGTGGCATCCTGTTCAACCACGAATCCCCGCGCCGCGGAGAAAATTTTGTAACACGCAAGATCACCATGACTCTGGCGCAAATCCTCCAGGGAAATTCCGATAAGTTGTCTTTAGGCAATATGGATGCCAAACGCGACTGGGGTTATGCGAAGGATTACGTTGAAGGCATGTGGATGATGCTTCAGCAGGACAAGCCTGACGATTATGTGCTGGCTACAGGAGAGCAGCATACGGTCCGCGAATTCGTTAATTTGGCTTTCGGTTTTTGTGGAATTGAGTTGGACTGGCAGGGTTCGGGGGTGAATGAAAAAGGAGTCGATAAAGCCACCGGTAAGGTTCTGGTGGAAGTGAATCCTAAATATTTCCGACCAACGGAAGTGGAAACGTTGCTGGGAGACTGCACCAAGGCGAAGACCCAGCTGGGTTGGGCTCCCAAAACATCCTTCAAGGAACTGGTGGAAATGATGATCGAACACGACCTGAATCTTGCAGGACTGAACCGTAAAGATATAGTGAAGCGGTCAGGCTCGGCGCGTTAGCCACGAGGCATTAATTTTAGTCACCGGGTTTAAGACACCTCTCCTCAAATTGATGAAGCAGGGTGTTCATCCCCATGAGCGCCAGCCCCCAACTCAAAATCGTCCCGAGGCTGTTGGCCGCGACATCCCAAACCTCCCCGCTCCGGATGCCGGACTGCGATTGCAAGACCTCTAAAAGAATTCCCAATGCGATAAAGCCGCACACCAGCCCACCATACCGGGATTTCGGATGAAGCTGGGCAAACCAGAGCATCAAAACTGCATAGGCCAACAGGTGATAAAATTTGTCCGCCCAAGGAAAGTCTGTTGGCAAAGGTAACGAAGGGGAAAGTGATAGAATCGACACCAGAATAACCAAGCCGTATCCGATGAAGGCCCAAAGGCGTCTAAATCTCAAAGGGTTCATAAAGGAATTGTATCACTCCGCCGGGCTCATATACTTCCTTCTGAGGAGTCGTCCTTAGGGGAGCAAGGATAAAGAAAGTTTCCGGCGGCGTGAATTTTTACCGGGATCGGTCTCTGCGAGAAAGATTCATTCACCCAATGGAATGCCGTGGTTTCTGCAACACCCAAACTTTACGTTAAAAGAACCCACAAGAGAATCAGGAACATCAGGCCCGGACGGGTTATTTTTCTTCTCAATTGCTTGATCATCTCTCCCCTTTCTGCTGGGCACCAGACCGCTTACCCTGCCCAAAATGTTTGCGGAATGGACGAGGGACAATCGAACTTTCGCTCTTAACATGGGTTGTAAGGTTTTTACCGGAAAGCTTGATGGTACCCATCCCGCCTTTACTCAGGGAGCTACCCCCCGTATGCCCGGCAAATAATCCGCCGTTGAGCAGTAATGATGTCACCACCGTCAAAAAAAAATTAATGATCCAGAGATTCAACTTATTCTTCATGAACCGTAAGCCCCCTGAATACTGTCCCTGGGTGCCGCTCTCATTCAGATTCTTTCCATGGATTAGCATCTCTAAGCTTCTAATTTAAAAGACTTCTAAAAGGAAATTTTGATTTACATTGATCTTTCTCAATCCCAGAGTAGATGTAAGACTATCAATCAAACCAACCTTATTAAATACCCCATTAAGGGTATTTTTGCATCATCTGATTTTCCTGTGAAACCATTTCTACCCTTGGAGATTTCTGTAAAAGTTGAATTTCTCTTGAGCTGTTATTCATCGCCCTCCCCTGCCAATCAGCCTTATTGAGACGAGGAGGGGTTTACTTTGACATCCTCTCAAAATTCAATTATGATCTTGCAATCCAATAGCTTAATAAAGTTTTCCGGTAATCCTGAATCCGATTATGAATACAAAAGCCGAGCCCCTACCCATGGCACAGTCCGGAAATTTTTCTTTACAGGAAGCGTTTAAAGTTCTGCTGGAATGCAAAAACCGGGATGAACTTAGTAAAACGATCAAGGACCATATCTATCCTGCTTTTGAGGATGATTTTCGCCATTTCGTAATTAAGGTCTCCGAAACCGAACTACCGCCTCTAATGGGGTGCTCCACATTGAGCATTCAGGACCAGGAGGTCATTCGGTCCTATCTCGAAGAAGATCCTCTTGCCAAACTCTTATTGCTTCAAAACGAGGTCAGCGAGCAAATTTATTTAAGAGATGAAAATGAAGCTCAAACCCTCTTTTCGTTTATCGCTTATAAGATTAAATCGGTAATACTGGAAGAGGCGTTGGTCAAATCGCGGGCCATGGTTCAGGGCCTGTTAAAATCGCCTTCGGGAATTGCCGTAGTAGCGATAGTTGATAATACTAAGAATGTAGTTACTTCGAATCAGGCCTTTCGAGAAATTTTTGATATGACTTCAGGGGCAGAGCTCCCCCAGAACTTGATTAAGGTTCTTGAAAGGGAGCAGGCCAATTTGAATGCATCTGATCCAGAGGAAGAAGTAGAAAAGTGGGGCCGGGAAGTTTCCTTTTTCACCCTTCCCAAGGGGACTTACAAGTTGTATCTGATTCCTCTGGAGGTCCAGAGCTTAAACGATACCAACCTATGGCTTCTTCGCATCCATCCTGCCGCCGATCCGTTCACCAAGTCTAATCGGTTGATTGAAAAAGCAGGCCTCACTTGGCGCGAGATGGAAATCTGCTGTTTGATCCACGACGGGTTGGGGCGGAATGAAATTGCCGAACGGCTTTTTATCAGCGCTCATACAGTCAAAACCCACCTGAAAAAAATTCATAAAAAGCTGCAAGTTAATTCACGCACGCAATTGGTTGCCTATCTCAACCAGCATGCGGACGAAGCCCATGAGGGCGGTTTTGCCTGAGCCCTCCAGGATCCGCACCCCCTTCTACGAATAATCCAGCATCCCTCCCAATTTGAGGTGGGTTTCAGGTTTTATTCTGAGCACAGGCAACAAAGCTCGTTCCCTCCCTTAAACATTGTGTAAAATTCATACGATGCTCCTGCCTGGCAGGCCATCATCTGACTGAAATATCCCCTTTCCTTTCCCTTTTAAAACGTTCATAAGACAAAATTCTGGGAATATTTCTCGGATTAAAGGGTCCATATATAGGGTGAATTTTTCTATTTTATGGCCATTTTAAAATGGGGCTCGTCAGGGTTGAACCTCCCTAGAGAAGCCATTGCCAATGTTGCTTCCATTGACCCTGGCGGGTACCCTCTGTTTTAGTTATGTTTTGAGGATATTACCGCCCGGACAGGCCCCCCATTCCCCTTCGCTCGCTTCTCCAAAAAGCTCCTTTCAAATAACCGCATTGCGAAATCCTTCTAGAATTATTTCGAGCGAAACCCTAACCATCCATATCCATACGCACCAAACTGCTAATTCTTTGATATTAGGACATTTCCATCTCCTTTACTATCCCTACACTCTCAAGGGGTATAACGACTGGCAGATTGGATATTATCTGCTAGACTATATGAATCAGTGGTTTATTTCCACTTCAGCCGCATTCAAACCTAATATCAAAATGCCCGATTCCTCGTCATTTATTTCTTCCGAGAAAAAAAATGAAATCCTGAAGACCATCGACGTTCTCAGCTTTTTCCACGAATCCACCCTGGAACGGCTGGCTCAGGAGAGCAAGGAAATCCCACTAAAACCCGAAACGGTTGTATTCAATGAAGGAGACCCGGGAAGCGCGATGTATATCGTGCTCGAAGGGGAAATATTGATCTATCAGGGCGATAAGTCCTTAACCAGCATGATGCCGGGGATGTTCTTTGGTGAGATGTCTCTGATTGAGTCCCGCCCGAGAACCGCCGGGGCACGGGCTCTTGTCCCATCAGTGCTGTTGGAAATCAGTGAGACCCAGTTTCAAGAATATTTTGCCACGCAGCCCAGGGCCCTGATGGCCATCATGAAAACTCTGTCAGCACGTTCCCGAAAAATTTCAACCGGGTTGGCATCCTCGACTGCTCCAAAAACGGAATCCAATGATGGCGACCCTTTGCAGCATACCATCTCTTCTCTGGACGAATACTACCGGGAGGTTCTGGTCTTCCACCCGCAGACGTTTCAGTTTATCAAAGCCAATTCCCTGGCATGCGTGGATACGGGATTCACGCCTGAAGAAATAAAGCAAAAAACATTTATCGAGCTGGCGCCAAATCTGGACCTAAAAAAATTGAGCCGTATGTGCGATTCCCTGATAAACAAAATCCGGCCCATGGTTTCATTTGAAACCACGTTTAATAGGAAGGATGGGTCCTCCTATCCTGCCGAATGCAAACTCCAACTGGTGCAATCCAAGGACTCCCAGCCAGAAATCCTAGTGTGGGTTCAGGATTTAACCGAACGCAAGCAGATGGAAAATACCATCCGGGAAATGGCCTATTACGATTCCCTGACGGGTCTGCCCAACCGCAACCTGCTCAATGACCGTCTCGCGGTGGCCTTGGCCAACGCCTCCCGTAATAACCAGATGGTGGCCATTCTCTTCCTGGACCTGGACCATTTCAAAACCATCAACGACTCGTTGGGGCATGAAGCCGGCGACCAGTTGCTTCAGCAGGTTTCCCTCCGGATGAAGGATGTTCTGCGCAAACAGGATACTATCGCACGCATGGGAGGAGATGAATTCATCATTCTCATTCCGGGCCTAACGAATTCCGACCATACCGCCACGCTGGCCGCAAAGATTCTCGATTCTCTGGCACCAGCATTTAAAATCGGGGACAACGAATTATATATCGGGTGCAGTATCGGTATCTCCATCTTTCCCGACGACGGAATGGAAATCAAAACACTCCTGAAAAATTCCGATCTGGCTATGTACCAAGCCAAGGAAAAAGGACGGAATACGTTCCAGTTATATACCCCGTCGATGAATTTCAAAGCGATGGAACGGCTGGCGGTGGAAAAAAATCTAAGGAAGGCGCTGGATCGTGAAGAGTTTGAATTGTATTACCAGCCCAAGATTAATTTAAAGTCAGGCCAAATCGCGGGCATGGAAGCTCTCGTACGCTGGGACAGCCCGGAGTTGGGACTGGTCATGCCCAACCAGTTCATCCCCATTGCCGAAGAAACCCGGCTCGTTATTCAACTGGGCCACTGGGTTTTGGTCACCGCCTGCCGACAGGCCAAAATATGGCAGGAAGCCGGGTTGCCACAAATTCCCATATCGGTCAACCTGTCGGTCGTTCAATTTACCCATCCCAACCTGGCATCCGAAATCAGCAAAGTTCTTAAACAAACGAAAATTCCGCCGCATCAACTGGAGCTGGAAATTACCGAAAGCGTTTTGATGCAGGACACCACCCTGGCGGTTTCCATTTTGAAAAAACTCAGTGAAATGGGAATCAAGATTTCAATTGACGACTTCGGAACTGGTTTCTCCTCTCTCAATTATCTTAAAAATCTTCCGTTGGATTACCTGAAGATCGACCAAACCTTTATAAAAGATTTTAGCCTGCGAGCCAACTCCGCCATCACCAAAGCCATCGTTACCCTCGCGCAAAGCCTGGATATGAAAACCATTGCCGAAGGCGTGGAAACCGAAGAACAAAGAAAATTTTTGATGGAATTAAATTGCGATGAGGCGCAGGGCTATCTATTCAGCAAACCCATTCCAAGAGACGAGATGGGTGAACTGTTGCGAACCGGGAAAAAATTCTAGGAGAGATTAAGAGGTAAGCTTTTTAAGGACGTGGTCCCAGTCGGCGTTTTCCACTTCACGAGATGAAATGGGACCCATATCTCCGAATTTTTCGCTCTCACTCTGGGTTAAATCCGGGTCCTGTATGACCATCAACTGCTCTTCTTCCATATCTGTGGAGTCCTCAAGAACCGATTGGGCATCCGAAGTATCCATGCCATCGTATTCCTCGATATCAGGGGTCTGACGTAGCCCTTTAAGCCGCCCTATCCAATGCGCTGGAGGTCGGCCTTTCCCAAATTGGACCCCCTCACCAATCGATTCCAGATATTCGCGATACAACTGGTAATGCGTAAACCGGAACGGGCTGATCCGGTTGGCCTGTAATAAATCCTCAGAAGCCAGCCGGTATTGCTTTTGCCTGAGGTATATCCGACCGCGATATACCCGGGCCAGAAAATGCTTGGGGTAAAGGCTCAGCACCATGTTCAAGTGTAGCTGGGCCACCACAAGATTTTTATTTTCAATATGTTTGATAGCCTGGTCGCAATGTCGGCGGACGGTTGTGCTCAGGTTTTCCCGTAAAATAAACAGCGGCTCCAGAACAGGGAAAAGCAACTTCCCCACGCTGTATCGCACAAAACGGAAACTCTGCTTCAATTTGATCATAAATCCCGGCAATTAGCCCGGCATCCGGAGGAAACAGGTTTCCGCACGCACAAGCATCTCTTGAGTCAAAATGGATTGGGCACATTCTAACCAAAGTGCGGTCCCTCGTCAAACCTTTATCTTTGTCCGTTAACTTTTACTTCTTCGGAATTGACGGAAAACACTCAGGAACAGCACCAAAGCTGTTAAAAGAGTTATCGTCATTCCGGTATAGAAGGGTTTCGGGTGGAACTCAAAGCGAACCTCATGAGACCCTGCGGGCAGAGGCAGGCCCCTCAACACATAATCGGTTCGATACAAAGGCGAGGGTTGGCCGTCCACGGTGGCCTCCCAGCCGGGATAATATATATCGCTGGTGACTAGAAATGAATCAGAAATGGATTGGGTTTGTAGAATAATTTCAGTATCTTCCAACTGCACAATATCCACCTTTCCGGAAGCATCAAAGGAAGTGGCCTGAAAAGCATTCGATTCTTCGATCAATGCAGTTTTTGCCGGGTCAAAAGGACGGCCATCGGGCAATTTCGAATAATAAATCGCGTGAAGAATGTCCTGCGGCCTGGCTGACACAACTTCCGGAACCAGCCAGGCGCGGGGCATCGCATCCAAATTCTCGTATACTACCGTTTCTCCGATGCGCTCCTTGAGTCGCCAGTGGTCAGAGGCGGTCACTTCGCGGAGCGGAAGAACGCGGCCCGACTTTTCGTCTACAAGAGTTATTTTATCCAACTGAACGACGCCCGGCTTACCCAACCATTTCACTTGCATCTGTTTCCAGGAACGGACCGGGGAGACCGGCACCGTGGTCACATACTGGTAACCGCGGCAGGGAGCCCCCGAACTGCTACTGATTGAAAAAGTCTGAAATACAGAAGCCTGTTTGTGACGGACCTGATCCCGTATCCCGTTGCAGTCATACGCCCACTCCGCCGTGTCCCGTCCCATGACAAAATCCGTCTGATATTTGAAATCATTATCACCAGACAAACGGATGCTTAAAACGGATTCTCCATCGGGAATATTCCCGGCACAAAGCGATTTACTGACAATTCCGATACGGCTCGCAGAAAAACCCTGAGGAAATGAAAACTCGATGGAGGAAGGATAGGACTGATCGCACCCGCTTCCCAGTAGAACTCCCAAACTCTCTCGGGTCCATTGCATGTTTTCCCGAGCCTCGAATGTCTCCAAGTAGGCGTTGGGAAGAAACAAATATCTCACTCCTAAAATATCGAAAGCCCGGTGCTTGACCGAAGACCAAGTGTCCAACAAGGCCCCTGTTTCAGATCGGGACAAAATCTCATTAACTCGGGATAAGACCAATGGGTTATACCCCGTCGCACTGGGAATACCCCAAAGTCGCGAGATATTCACCGGAAACTGGTTTCTCTCGCCATGAAGCCCTTCCACCGGAACCATACGTTGATGCGATTCATTTAAAATTGTCCGGTACCGGCGAGCGATGTCGGGAGGTTGAATCCATTGCTCCGGCGGCACAAAATAACGCCAATTGTGAAACCATCCGAAACTGCCCAGATCCACCACTAATACGGTCAAAATCAACAATCTCCACACCAGGCTTCCGGGGTGGCTCCACCAAAAAAGCAGCGCGCTGGTCGTCAGAGTCAATACCAATACCGGTACCCACAAGGCTGCGTTCTGCCAGGAAACGATCTTAAGAGATTCCACACTCTTTGTGACTGCCTCCTGCTCCAGCGCGCCGGAAAAAATCCAAATCATGGCCAGACTCAGCCCAAAGATTCCCACGGCCCCCAGAATCACTCCCTTAATCTGTTTGGCGCTGATTTTCCGCCGTTGAACACAGTCTACCCCCAGTCCCGCCAACACACTCACCGCCAGAGATATCTCCAAAAAGTGGCGTAAGGGAGCGCGAAATTTGTTGAAACCCGGCAGATGAAACAT
>QIDN01000444.1 GCA_003229345.1 Nitrospirota bacterium
GCCCCGTCGTTCACTGTCCGGAGTGACCGGACGTGAATCGCTCTGTTCATTCTCCGCTTGCGGCGGAGGAGGGGGTGCGTCTTTTGAAACCGGAGTTTGACGCTCTGAGTGCTCCGGGCGTTCCCTGGCTTCAAAGGATTGCGTTGCAGCCGGAGGCGCCTCGTCTTGACGGGGATCCACCCGGTCTTGGAGCACGCGGTCAAACCGCTCGCCAGCGCCCTGTTCCAAACGGGACGCCTGAAAAGAAGGTTCCGGTTTAACCGGGATATCCAGGATGGAGCTTAGAATGTGGGTTCCGTTGACCACTGACTGATTTCCTTAAAATTGATCCAAATACACAACTCGGGTATTACGCCTACCCATAAGGAGCAAACCTTGTGCCAAAACCGGTTACCCGGTCGGAAATATTTGAAATCGTGAGCGTTAGGGTTGGAACAGAGAAGACCGGGGGGCCCTATTCATCGGGCAAGAACTGCCTATCGGGCAAAATCTTCTCTTGCCCAGCTCCCCCTCCGGGCAGGAGGCGGAGGTACTCCGCCGGGGTCAGGAAGCGGTAAATGTGGACAATGGTTTGGGCGGCTTCCTGGGTATCCGGATGGGTCAGGTTTTCAGGCTTTAAACTGCCCTCGAACAGGCTTTTGAAATACGCCTTGGCGGTTTGCCGATCCGATTTTGTTGGGGACTGCTGCGGCAGGCGGGCCAGGGCACCCGCATCCAGCCAGAATCCGCCGCACTTGGCACACTGGTCGACTTCGTAATTGAATTGCCGGCTGAAACAATGCCGATACAATAAGGTATTAATGCAATGAGGGCAGGGATGTTGAATGTCCCGGAATACATGAACTCCCTCCGCCCGTTCCACATGGAGCAGGGTTTCGCCGGAAGCGGGATTGCGGTCCTTCAGTTTTTTGATCGCGCTCCACTCGAACCAGAGGCCGCCGCAACTGCCCTCGCAGGCCTGCACTTTGACGCCGGTGATTTCCACGGACTGAAGTTCGTTGTTACATGCCGGACAGTTCATAGAGCTATTGTATTATATGAACGGTAATACTTGTGGCTGTGGTTTTGATTTATGCCGGTTTTTTGTTAAATGCGGAGTTTTCAAAAACCGGGCTCGGGGGGTCCTATTACCGTCATCTTTAAAAATCACCCCAAAAAATAAGTGTTCTGATACCCTTCAGAGCGACTGGTTTAGCGTTGCCCGGGAAAACGGGTGAGCTTCTAAAGTCTGATATTTTCCCTAGCAGTCTTTTTAGGGTGGTTTATGTAATTTAAGAGAATACAGATATTTTCAACTGATTGAAAATCAACGGGAGTTTGGTTGGGCAAACCCCTTTGACAAACCCCTTCGTATCACTTAAATTAGAGGGTACCCACTGAAATCCTTTTAAACACGGAAATTGGAAAGTTCGTTACCTCTATGGCCTCTATGCCGCTTGAAACAGATTATATAAACCCCGATGTCATCTTGACCACCCGCGTGACTCAGGAATTGAAAGATCGGGTCAAGTACGTCAAATGCGCAGGGCTGATTATGCTCACTTTTTTTCTTTCCGCCTATACGTTCAGTACCGCCATTTGGTGGGTTCTCTTGACCGGCGTGTTGTGGTGGGGTGCGCTATGGTATTTGAAACGGAGGCCAACGATTGTGTTGGAGGAGGGCAGGACCCGGAAGGTTCTACTGTCTGGAATCACCAAGTTTGGCAAAGCCCAGACCCTTCCGTTTAATCTGGTGGAAAAAGTCACGGTGATGGCGGATATATTGGGTAGAGCCAGAGGCCAATATATCCCGCAATTGGTTTTGAAAGGTCTTAAAGGCGGTGGTAAAAAACTGGTGATCAATTGTTTTCCGGTGGAGGATATTATTCAAGCGCATTATACCGCCCAACTGTTGGCCGCCTTCTGTCGTACAGATGCATTGGACTTTAAGAAAAACCAACTCCCTATTTTACCCACTCATATTCCAACCCGGTTCCGGGTTGGCCGGGGTGAAACCCTCAAGTCCGTTGCGTCCACAATGAAGAAAGCCAAGGCTCCACAAAAAAGAGCGGGCACCCAGAGAACGCCAGCTCGACCCAAGCCTATCCGATCCTAACTTTACTTTTCCAATTAATTTAAGGTATTTGCGGGGTTGTTTCATCCGGACCTGAACGCAGGTGTCGCATTGCCTGGTCTACTTGCGCGTGCCGACCGAATAATATGAGGACATCCTCTGTTGCAATACGAAAATCTCCGGAAGGATTGGGTTGCGCATGGTTGTCACGTACCACGGCGATCAGCGTGGCTCCGGTTTTCTGGGTTAAATTCAGGTTGTCGAGTTGTTTGCCGTTGGACCACGAATCTTCCATCACTTGAAACGATTGACTCAAGGATGCCGTCAGGTAGGTGGAAAAATTCTGCATACTTTCCATGTTGAGCGACAATCCCCGAAACATCCCATAACCTTCCAATCGCACCAATTCCACCTGTTGTTCGATGATGTTGTTGGGCATTCGAAACTCTCTCAACACTCGTGAAAAAATTTCAATGGAGGTTTCAAATTCCTCGGGAATGACCTGATTTGCTCCGGCTTTCTTCAACTCATCCACCTGTGATGAGAAGCGGGTTTTCACCATGATGTAAATATCCGGATTGAGTGTCCGCGCTAACCGGACCGAATGTTCGGTGGCCTGATGATCGGGTATGGAATACACGATGATTTTTGCCTGCGCGATTCCGGCCCGGCCCAACGTAGCCCGGTGGCTGGCGTCTCCGTAAAGTATAGGTACTTCTTCCGTTAACGCGTGTTTGATCAACTCGCCATCCAACTCCACCACCATGAAGGGAATGTGGGTTTCCTTGAGCACCCTTGCCAGGTTTCTGCCCACGACGTCGTAACCCGCGATAATGACATGTCCCTTGAGTTCTTCACGCTGTTGTTCCGGAAGTTCCTCCTGGGCTCCCCCTGCCGTCCATTTGGAAAAAATAAAATAGGATGCAGGCGAAGAAACCTGGATCAACACCGGGGCGATCAACATGGTTAATACGGCCACGCTTAAAAACATTTGGTGGTTGCCGGATGAGAGGAGTCCCTGCGTAAGAGCCAGTCCCGCCAGAATCAGCGAGAACTCACCGACTTGTGCCAACCGCACTCCCACAATAAAAGAAATGCGCGCAGGACTTCCGACGGCCAGCGCCGCGAGAAAACCGGACGCCGTTTTTAAAACAATCACGATGAGCGTAAGTAAAAGGATTATGGAAAAATGATCCATAAAATTTCCAATGTTCAACAGCATGCCGATGGATATAAAAAAGATACTGCTGAAGTAATCCCTCAGCGGCAGGATATCAAGAATGATCTGGTGGCTGTACTCGGATTCGGAGATGATCAGCCCGGCGATAAAAGCGCCCATGGCCAGCGACAGGCCCAGCTTATGCGATACCCATCCAGTGCCCAGGATAATGAGAATCACCAGAAGCGTCAGGTGCTCCTTGCTACCCATGCGTGCGACAGCGCTCAGAAACCGGGGAACCAGCAAACGCGACAGAAAAAATATTCCCGCAACGGCGGCGAAAGCTTTACCAAAGGCCGCGGCGAAATCCATGCTGGATGTTTCTCCGCTGTTGGCCAGCAGGGGGATCATCAACATCAAAGGCACGACGCATAAATCCTGAAACAGCAGGATGCCGATGGAGGTGCGGCCGTGCAGGGTATCCAGTTCAGCACGGTCGGTAATCATTTTCAGAACAATAGCGGTACTGCTGAGCGCAATGATCATGGCCAGCGCCAGGCTGACCGATCCAGAGCCTCCCAGGTAATGCGTTTGAATAAAATACCAGGCCGCAATCGTCAGGCCCATTTGCAGGACACCCGCGCTGATGATGGATGCCATATTTTTAAGCAGATGGGAGATCGAAAACTCGAGGCCGATAATAAAAAGTAACAAGATAATTCCGATTTCGGCCAGCTTTTCTACGGATGAAGGGTCGCCGATCCATCCCAATCCGTACGGACCGATCAAAATGCCGGCAATTAAAAATCCCATGATGGAGGGTAGGCGAATCCGATGGAAAAGCACGTTGATTGGCAAGGAAACCAACAAAAGGAGGGCTAAATCTTGTATAATTTGCGGCATTTCAACAAAGCCTCGGGGGGAAGTGAAACCGGACCTTTTAATGCAAGGGCTGGCCGATACTCAGAGCGCAATCATTATACTCTTGGCAGGTTTCAGGACGAGTAGAAAAAGGGGGAACTAATGGAAAAAGATATTCTTGCTCTCGAACAGAGCGGAGACGTGCTATTCCTGATGTTAGGGGCGGCCATGGTATTTGCCATGCATGGCGGCTTTGCTTTTCTTGAGGTGGGTACGGTACGAAAAAAAAATCAAGTCAACGCTTTGGTGAAAATCATTGTCGACTTTGCAATCAGCACGGTCATCTATTTTGCCATCGGCTATGCAATTGCTTACGGAGTTTATTTTTATCAATCGGCAGAAACCCTGGTCGCTGACAAGCAAGGGTATGAGCTGGTTCATTTCTTTTTTCTGCTGACCTTTGCCGCGGCGGTTCCCGCGATCATTTCCGGCGGTATCGCGGAACGGGCCAAGTTCTGGACGCAGGCGTTGGCGGCCGCTATTTTCGTAGGCGTGGTCTATTCCTTATTCGAAGGCATGGTTTGGGGACAAATTTCTTTTCTGGGACAGGCAGGTTCCTGGCTTGAAAAGTTTGCCGGTGCTCCCTTTCACGATTTTGCCGGATCCGTCGTGGTGCATTCCATGGGCGGATGGCTGGCTTTGGTAGGCGTTTGGGTTTTAGGGCCCCGTATTGGCCGCTGGGATTCGCAGGGCAGAAGCCGGCCCATCCCGGTCAGCAATATTCCCTTCCTTGCGT
The DNA here is from genome assembly GCA_003229345.1 of Nitrospirota bacterium. Classification (GTDB taxonomy): domain Bacteria; phylum Nitrospinota; class Nitrospinia; order Nitrospinales; family Nitrospinaceae; genus SZUA-226. The sequence goes on from QIDN01000444.1 coordinate 4,870, forward strand.
TGGGCGCGTGGATGTTGTGCATCGGCTGGTTTGGATTTAATGTCATGTCCGCTGCTACCATCAAAGGCATCTCCGGACTGGTGGCGATGAATTCCCTGTTCGCCATGGTCGGTGGCATTCTGTTTGCCCTGGTGGTTTCCAAAAACGATCCGGGTTTTATCCATAACGGAGCGTTGGCGGGACTGGTCGCCATCTGCGCCGGGTCGGATCAGGTGCATCCCATTGGCGCTTTCTTTATTGGCGGCATTGCCGGACTCATCTTCGTTTATGGGTTTACCTGGGAGCAGGAAAAACTGAAGCTAGACGATGTTCTCGGTGTCTGGCCTCTACATGGACTTTGCGGCACCTGGGGCGGCATCGCTTGCGGCATTTTCGGTCAAAAAGCACTGGGCGGATTGGGTGAAGTCAGCTTTACCGCGCAATTGATCGGCTCGCTGGCCGCGGTGGCGGTGGCTTTGGTGGCCGGGTTCCTCGTCTATAAAACCCTGGACGGCCTGTTCGGCATCCGGTTGGATAAAGACGACGAACTGCAAGGCTCGGACCTCACCGTGCACAAAGTGGAATCGACGCCAGAGGAAGTCACCTCAAGATATTCCTGATTCTCATTGCTCAACTAGCCCCCCTCCTACTCGGAGGGGAAACTTGCTGAGCGGTAACCTTAAAATCTCGGTTGGCGAAAGTAACTCATTGATAGCGTCTTAACGCCCCAGCTAAATTGGGTCCAGCGTGACGCTGGCCGGGCTTTGCCCGGTTATCGGGACGAGCGTGGCTTGGCGTGAAAGGACCTCGTCTTTTTAGCGTAACCGCCTGGAGCCGATGGATTGGTTCTTTGCGAGGACCGCCTACTACCGGACTTGGCAGAAAAGCCGTTGGAATTTCTTCTTCCAGCGCCCGCTCCCGCTCCTCTTCGCCCTCTGTTTCCGTTACCACCACTTCGATGACTTGACTTCGAGGCTATAGCGTCCGAGTGATAGGCATGATCTTTATCCACGGTCACACTCTGGTTAATGGTTCTCTCGATCCCGCGCAAATAGCCACGCTCTTCAGCGTCACAAAATGACAATGCGATGCCCGTGGCTCCCGCGCGTGCGGTTCGGCCGATGCGGTGGACATAGCTTTCCGCTTCTTTGGGCAATTCGTAATTGATGACGTGGGTAATGCCATCTACGTCAAGGCCACGAGAGGCGACGTCGGTCGCGACGAGAACCCGAACGTGCCCGGAGCGGAATTTATTCAATGCCTGCATACGCGCCGATTGTGATTTGTTTCCGTGGATCGCTTCGGTCCGAATTCGCTTTTTACTCAAATTTTTAGCGACGCGGTTGGCACCGTGCTTGGTGCGCGTGAATACGAGAACCCGGTAGACGCTTTCGTCTTCGAGAATCGATTCCAGCAAGGCGCTCTTGTTTTCCCGATCCACAAACATGATGCGTTGATCCACTTTATCCACCGTGCTGGCTGGAGGGGCAACGCTGACTTTGATCGGGTCGTTGAGAAACTTATGAGTGAGGCGAACGATCTCAGCCGGCAGAGTCGCGGAAAATAATACGGTCTGACGGGTTTCCGGAATCGCATTAAAGATTTTTTTGACGTCTGGCAAAAATCCCATGTCGAGCATTTGATCGGCTTCGTCGAGGACAAAGACGTCGACTTTGTCCATGCGGAGACAGCCCTGATTAAACAGGTCGAGCAATCTTCCGGGGGTCGCGACGAGAATATCAACGCCACGCGATAACGCGCGGATTTGTGCTTTAGGGTTCACCCCGCCGAAAACGACCGTTTGATTGAATTTTAAATATCGTCCGTAAACTCGGAAACTTTCCTCGATTTGAAGAGCCAGTTCGCGGGTGGGTGTCAGGATGAGAGAGCGGACTTCCTTGGGCCTGGGTTTGTCTTTATATTCTGCGAGACGTTGCAGAATGGGCAAGGCAAAGGCCGCGGTTTTACCGGTCCCGGTTTGCGCGCATCCCAGAAGGTCGCGTCCTTCCAACAGATGTGGAATCGCTTCCGTCTGGATAGGCGTGGGTTGTGTGTACTTTTCTTCGCTGACTGCGCGGCGGATCGGGCTGATGAGGTTGAGAGTGTCGAATCCTCCTGGATTAGACGTGGGTACTGATTGGGTTAACATGTTTTCTCCATAGTAAAATAATGATGCTGCACGACGCAGATCATCTGAGCATAAAGCTCAAGCTTCTGTTTGTTTGGTGTGATTGATTTCTTGTTCTTTAGAAGAAATCGGGCAATATGGAGAAAACAGGGGAGAAATTCAGACTTAGGCCTTGCGGAGGGTCGGACTTTTCTCAACCAATAGGAAAATATTCCCTGGTTCGACACCAGTAATTCTCTAGACGGCTTCAACCACCTAACGTGAAGCCTTGATTATAACCAAGATTTCCCATTTCACAACAAAAATCTCAAAATAATTTATCCGGGCCAATGAAATAACAATGACATAGGGAAAGTATTGGCCGCGCCGGATGGGTTTACTCCTCGCCGGCGGACTCGGTGCACTCGAATTCCGTTTCCGAAATCCATTGAATTTCGAGATTGTCCGGCAGTTTGGTTTTCCGGTCAATGAGCGCCGTCTTTAAATTATCGCTGGAAAGATTGGTGACCAGCGAGAGGTCCGCGCCCGCCAGGTTGGTTTGGGTGAGGCGTGTCTCTGCCAGGTCGGAACCGCGGACGTTGGCGCCGCTCAAATTGGCTTCCGTCAAATCGGCTCCCTTGAAATATACCCGGTTCAGGATCGAATCAGAAAAATCGGCTCCCTTTAGATTCGAGTCCCTGAAGTCGCACCCGCTGAGGTTGCATCCGCTGAGATCCGTATTTTCCAGCTTCGCCCCGGTAAAGTTGGCCCTGCTGAGATGGGATTTGGGAATACGGGCGCCGGACAGGTCGGACTCCATCAACTGCGCCCCCCGTAAGTCGCATTTGTTGAGATTCACATTCCGGAGGTCGCACTTCTTCAATTGAGCCTGGTTGAGTTCGGCCCGGTTGAGGTTGGCATCGTGGAAGTCGGCTTTCAGGGCGACCGCTTTGTTGAACCAGGAAGCGCTGATATCCGTTCCGCTCAGGTCGGCGCCGCTCAGATTGGTTTTGGTGAAGTCGGCCCGGATCAGTTGTGCCGATTTGAAATTGGCTCCGACCAGAAAACTGCCGGTGAAATCCGCCCCGTTCAACCCGGCCTGTTCAAAGTTTGCTTTTTTGAGATTCGATTTTTGAAATTGCGCTTCCTTGAGGACTCCATGGCTCAGGTCGATGCCCTCCAGATCCGCGTTGTTTAACTCGGCTCTTTCCAGCTGGCTTTTTTGAGATTCTAGTTTCTGTTTGTCCAGCTTCCGGATTTTCGCCATGAGGGTTTTTCCTGATTCTTCCAAATTGCCGATTGAATTTCTGTGGACCGCTATTCTACGGAGAATCCTTGCTCCAAGTAAAGCAGAATTGAAAAATGTACTTCCTGTCAGTCGGCTACAAAAGGCGAGAGGAGTTGCGGGTGGCCACAACTCCTCTGAAAATTCTATGGTGCCGAAGGTCGGAATCGAACCGACACGAGGTTGCCCCCACTGGATTTTGAATCCAGCGCGTCTACCAGTTCCACCACTTCGGCATGATTCGGAAAATTTATCACACCCGGCTAAAAAGGACAACGGGGAAAGCCGCCGGATGGTTTTTTAATGGAAATCCTGTAACTTCGGCGGGGGCTCCAGTTTTTGTTGCTTTTGGAATCGTAGGGCCGCGACCAGCAATTGCTGGGCGTTGTCATCATCCGGGTTGATCTCCAGCAGGCGATCGAGATAGGCAATGGCCTGATCGTATTGTTTGAACATCATGCTGGAGGTGGTCAGATTGTTCAGCGCGCCGACGTATTGTTGATCCAGCTGATAGGCTTTTTGAAAGGCTGCGTCTGCAAAATAAAAAGATTTCAGATCCCAGAACAACATGCCCATTTCGTTGTGCGCCACCGGTTGGTCCGGGTTGATCTGGAGGCTGGCGCGGTAGTATTTCAAAGCCTTCTGCAACTGGCGTGATTTGTGATAGGCCCGGGCCAGGGTCAAATGCCAGACGGCGACCCCCGGTTGTTTGGCCACCGCTTCTTCCAGATAGGGCACGGCGTCTTTCGGTTGTCCCATTTCCAACAGGGCCAGACCGGCATTAAAGTTAACTACGGGGACTTTGATATTCTGGCGGATCAATGCCTGGTAGGACTCCAATGCTTTTGCATACTCTTTCCGCTGGATATGAAGCTCGCCCATCTTGATCAGAGCCGGGATGTGTTTGGCATTGAGTTCCAGGGTGGTGACCAGTTCCTTTTCAGCCGGGTCGGTCAACCCGCTGGCGAGGTAAGCCTTGCCCAGCTCATAATGGGTGCGCGGTTTGTGGGGTGAACTTTGGGCGGTTGCTTGCCAGAGGGATATCTCCGACCGGTAGTCCTGGCCCCGGCTGAATGTGAGAATCATGAAAAGCGCCGGTACCCCCACACGCAACCACCCGGCGATCGGGTGGCGGATTCCCAATTCCACCAGGCCCATCGCCAGCAGGAGATGGACCCCCAGTCCCGGCAGATAAAATCGCGGCTCGGACACTACCGGATCATCCATTGCAAATGCATAAAAACTGACGAAAATTAAAAAGGTCCAGAGGAAAGACCATTGCACCAGGCTGGATCGGGTGGCCCGCGCCAGAGCAAACAGCGCTCCAATGACGACCAGAGAGAGCATCCATGTCCAATCGCCTATCCCACTCACTAGGCGAAAATCGGGGTCCAGATTCAAATGAATCGGGAACAGGGCTTTGGGCAGATAATAAAAAACAAACGCTTTAATCTGAGTCAAAAAATATAGAGTCGATAGACTGCCGGATTTACCCACAAACTCGGTCACCAGTTCAGCGGCAGGGGTGGTGATCTGGTAAATCAGATAAATGACCCAGGGAATCAGCGTCAGGGCAAATATCTCCCCTTCCACCTTCCGGGTAGAGGCCATATAGAATCGGGAAAATATCCATCCCATGAACGGCAAAGTGACCATTATCGGGTCGCTGGTGCCGCCTACCGCGAAACAGGCCATGACCATCAAAAGATCGATCGATCCCTTGGCTTTTTTCGGATTTACCCTAAACTCCCTTAAAAAACGGGCCAGAAACCCAAAAGTCAGCAGATAAAACAGGCTTGCGAAAAGGATGGGGCGCGAGGAAATGAGAATGACTGCTTGCGAGTTCAGGGGGTGGAGCAGATGGATTGCGGCCGCGACCAAAGGCAACCAGTTGAGATAGGCAGAGTTCTTTTGATCAAAAAAAATCAACCATTCCCGGACCACCCAATAAAACGCCAAACCCACACACAGATGAATCAACAGGTTCACCAGGTGATAACCCCAGGGGGTGCTGTGCCCCATCCAATAATTAATTGCGAAGGACAGCTTGGGAAGTGAGCCGTTGAAAATCTGGTCAATCCGGACAATATCGTTGACCTTGGAAAAATCCTGAATGATCGGATCTTCCAGCAGAGTCCGGACCTCTGAGTCCAGAAAAGGTGATTGGAGGGTTGCCGCATAGGCTAAAAACCCTATTCCGATTAAAATCAGGACTGTGGCAGTATAATTTTTAAAAAGGGGTGTCTCCATAGTCTTTGATTAATCAACCTATTTTAAATACCCCAATCAGGGGTGTGTGAACATTTAAAAATATTAGATATTTTGCCCCAAACCGATTAAAAAATGATTACAATGATTAGTGCATTATAGAAAATTCATAAATAAGTAAGTTATTTGCTTGTAGTCTTGTACCCCTTTTTCAGCTAAATCACCATTTTATAAATATTTTAGGAAATTTTTACAGACCGGTATGCCTTTCGGATCTGTATTCTTTTTTAACAAGAACTCAACTTTTAGGAGTTCCACGGTCCAGTACGCACCAGATTATGAAACAAATCAATGAATACGCCAACATTCTGACCCTGAGAAAAATCTCTTCCCTGTTCAAAACCACGCTCAAGAACGTAGATGAATTATTGAACGTCGTTCTGGAAACCGCGCAGGTTACCGTCGGGGCGCTCAATGCCTCGTTGCTTATGTTGGATGAAAAAACCAACAAACTGCAATTTTACCAGGCTTCCGGCGAGGAAAGCGGCCAGCTGAAACAAGTGGATATTCCCCATGGCGTTGGTTTGGCCGGAATAGTGGCCAAAACCGGGGAGGCTATTGTATCGAATGATGTGCAAAACGACAATCGCTGGTTGAGCCAGATCAGCGAAATGACCGAGATAGATGTCAAGGCAATCGCCTGTCTTCCGCTGACTCTAAGTGGTGTGGTCATCGGTGTCGTGCAGTTCCTCGACAAGCAGGATGGCGGTGTTTATTCCGAAAAGGATATGGATATTCTGAACCGTTATGCCAGGATCATGGCCATGTTTTTCGAGGTGACTCGCAGCAATGAGATTCTGGGGGAGGAATTTGGCCGGCTCCAGGAGAAATACCGACAGCGCTATACCATCGTGGGGGAAAGTCCGCAAATTCGCAAATGCATCACCCAGGCGGAAAAAGTATCCAACTCCAAGGCGTCCATTCTGATTACCGGAGAAAGCGGCACGGGTAAGGAATTGTTTGCCCATCTGATTCACGACCGCAGTCTGCGCCAGACCAAACCCTTTGTGTCCATCAGTTGCGGTGCCTTACCGGCTTCCATTCTGGAACGCGAACTGTTCGGTCATGAAAAAGGAGCATTTACTGGAGCGGACAGCCAGAAGATCGGCCTGTTTGAAGCGGCCGATGGCGGCACCCTGTTTCTCGACGAGATTGGTGAGATGCCGCTCGATATGCAGGTCAAGTTGCTTCGCGTGATTCAGGAAGAATCTTTTTTACGGCTGGGTGGTACCAAACCCACCGAGGTAGATGTCAGAATCATTTCCGCCACCAACCAGAATCTGGATAAAATGGTGAGCGAGGGTAGGTTCCGTCAGGATTTATATTACCGCGTCAATGTCATCAACCTTCATTTGCCCTCTCTCAGGGAGCGCAAAGAAGACATTGCCGATCTGGTTAATTTTTTCCTAAGGAAACATGCCCCGGAAGGAGAGAAACCCAGAAAGATTCAAAAAGGGTTGATCTCATATCTTGAAGGTTACGGTTGGCCGGGCAATATCCGCCAATTGGAAAATGCTCTCGAGCGGGCCATCGTTCTGGAAGATGGCGATGAGTTGACTCCGGACGCTTTTGCCATCGAGTCCACCCAGTCGCCCATCGAAATCAACGTGGGTTCCACCTTGAAAGAGGACAGCGACTCCTTCAGGAAATCATTCATTTTCAATACCCTCCAATCGACCAAGGGAAATCGGACCCAGGCCGCAAAAATCCTGGAGGTCCAACGGTCTTACCTTTCCCGGTTGATCAAGGAACTGGGAATCACCTGATCTGCATTTCCCTTATGCCCAACGTGTTTCATTGACTTCAATGGGAACAGAGAACCGGTATGAGCTTGAAGCACCCACAAGACTTGATCGGCGAAGAAGATGAGATCATCTTTTCATTGCCGAAGATCTATTTCGAACTTCAGGAAGCCCTGAACGATCCCGACAAGACATTCCAGGACTTGGGCGATATCATCAGCTTCGACCCGGCCCTCTCCGCGCGTCTGCTCAAAATCGTCAACAGCCCCTTTTACGGATTCCCGTCAAAGATCGAAACCATCTCCCATGCTATTTCGATCATCGGCAGGGACCAACTCACCAATATGGCTCTGGCCACCTTGATTATTTATCAATTCCGGGGTATCCCCAACAGCCTGTTCAACATGGAAAAATTCTGGCGGCACAGCATGGCCTGCGGTGTGGTGGCCCGGTCCATTGCCGAGTTTCGGAGCGAGAAAAACGTGGAGCGGTTCTACCTGGCCGGTATCCTGCACGACATCGGCCGGTTGGTGATTTTCAAAAAAGAACCGTCGCTGGCGCGGGACGCCTTTTACCGGAGCCGGGAACAAAAGGAAAACATCTACCTGTCAGAGCGCGAACTGATGGGTTTCGATCATGCCGACGTTGGCCGGGAATTGTTGAAGGCCTGGAAACTGCCGCCGCGTCTGGTCGAGGCGGTGGGCTGTCACCATCAACCTCAAACCGCTAAAGAGTTTCCCGTTGATGCGGCTATTATCCATACCGCCGATTATATTGTTCACGTTCTGAAGGCGGGCAGCGATGCCGATTTCAGCGAACCGCAACTGTATTCCAAAAGTTGGGAGACCATCGGACTCAGCCCGGACGATTTTGAATTCATGAAGGACAAGGTGATCCAGCAGTACCAGGGTATTGTCGGCATGTTTTTTGACGATTCTTAAGGGTCTCCTGTCGTTCTTCACTCAAACCCCTCCCCTTTGAAGGGGAGGCTGGGAGGGGTTGATAGCCCTTCCTTTTTCAAAGCAAATCAAAACACAGATTCTTCGCTAACGCTCAGAATGACAGAGAGTTAGGTATTGTCATCCTGAGGAGCCGGGACGACGAAGGATCTATGTTTTAAATCTCCGCCTCATTTATGGAGCATATTTCTAAACGGCTCGATAAATCGAGCAACTACAAATCTTCCCCCGTCACATTTAATCCCGGTTCTGGTAAGATGGGGCCGACTATGGAAATCTTGTTGACTCTCATATAAGAACGGTGGAGCGATGGATGTGATGACCCGGATTGACGGTAAAAAAGTTGCGGCGGAAATCAAGGAGCAGGTCGCCGATGAAGTCGAAAAGCTAAAAAAACAAACGAGAAAAGTCCCCGGACTCGCAGTCGT
>QIDN01000239.1 GCA_003229345.1 Nitrospirota bacterium
CCCGATACTGTCCCAGGGTAAAAAGTTATTTATCAAACTGGGCTGTCATGGATGTCACTTGGTGGACGGTTACCAGAAAGAGCGCAAGGTGGGACCTAGTCTGCTTCGCATTGCATCCAAGGTGGATCCGAGTTGGCTGGTCCGCTGGGTCAAAAAACCCAAGAATTATCTGCCTAAAACCCGCATGCCGTTCTTCAGTATGAGCGACAAGCAAACATTGGCCATTTCCGCGTATCTCTGGAATGTCTCCGAAAAAGATTATCAGGTCGCAGAAAAATTCGATGGCGGTGATCCCACTAAAGGTAAAAAACTTTTTGAAACGGTCGGGTGTGAGGCCTGCCACAAGGTCAATGGCAATGGCGAACTGTTTGGTCCTAATTTGACACCCATCGGCCAAAAGGTGAACCCCGATTGGCTGGTCAGCTGGATCACAAACCCCGATGAGTACAATCCCAATAGTACCATGCCGAATCTGCGGTTAACGCTGGAACAAGCTTCGGATATCACGGCGTACCTGTTGCAATTTGACCAAAAACGGCCGCAAGAAGGTGTGGAAGAACAACTCAATAATCCCGACCTGATCAAGTTGGGTGAGACCCTGATTCGGCGCCGAGGCTGTTTCGCCTGTCACGATATCAAGGGTATGGAAAAGGAAGGCCGGATTGCTCCGGAGCTGACCGCATTCGGCAACAAGCAGACGCGGGAACTTGAATTTGGCGACTCACACGTTCCCCATACCTGGGAGTCTTGGGCGCGCACCAAACTGAAAAATCCTAATGCCTACCGTACCGAACGAATTCTGGACAAGATGCCCAATTTCGAACTCGCCCCGGACGAAGTGGAATCCCTGTTGGTTCTACTCAAGGGATTTAACGGTATTAAAATCCCCCAGCAATATCAGAAAAATTATAGCGAAAAAGAATTGACCATTGAGAATGGACGCCGGTTGATCGCCCGTTACAATTGTCGCGGATGCCATGTGGTGGAACGCACCGGAGGCCATATCCAGGAGTATCTGTCATCAAAAACGCAGTACCCGCCTCCTCTGGAATTAGGAAATTACCACGTAGGCGAACGCCTGAAAGGTTCCTGGCTATTCTCGTTTTTGAAAAGACCCACACCGGTTCGAACATGGATGAAGGTCCGAATGCCTACGTTTTCTCTCAACGACAAGGAAGTTCGGGATTTAACGGCTTACTTTGAGGCGATGTCGCCGACGGACATCAAATACGAGGCCGACGTCCACATCAAAAAGAACAAAGACAGCATACAAACCGGGGTGAAGATCGTCAATTACATGGACTGCGGAAAATGCCATGACGACGGTGCCAAGGGAATTGATTTCTCCATTGCCGCCCAGCGGTTAAAGCAGGGCTGGATTCCAAAATGGTTAAGAGATACCCGGGAAATGATCCCGTGGACCCTCATGCCCAACCATTGGGCCAAAAAAGAGGGTAAATACACCATACCCGCCAAATTCAGCGATTTACAGGAATTTGAAGAGGGTAATATCGATTCCCATCTCCAGCATATTGGAGATTTAATCCTCTCTTATAATACCGTCGAGGATATTGATTTTGACGCTTCTCTGGATGGCGGTGGTGATGAGGGGGGAGATGGAGAGGATGCCGGGGATGAGGAAGAAGAAGACGACGAGGATGAATAGAATTCTATAGTTGTCAGCCTTAAAAATAGTGTAGAGTATATGCAGATAGATTTTATTTAAAGGGATTCGAAAATGGGAAACTCTGGACTCGAAAATTTTCTTATTATTGCCTTGAAACCCGACAATATGCCGATTGGCGCCATGTTGGTATTTATTGCGTTCTGTTTTTGGGTGGCGATTGTTCAAATGGTCAAACACGATCGTCTAATTAAAAATGGCAAGAAAGACAAAGTCTACGATGAAATGATCAAATAAGTGGGCCTCTTTATCATCGCATTCACTGCCTTCATCATTGGGATCATCCTGATCCTCTTTCTAAAGAACGTCTCTCCGCCCCCTCCGCAGGAACAAATTCACTTCGACAACCCCGACGATAAACCCCTCTACCTGTTAGACCGCGAAGCATTTAAGGAAAAATGTTTGGAGTTTCTCGGGAAATTCAATCTCGAGTACAAGCATTCTATTTGGGCTAACAATCAGGAACTGGAAATCGATATGCTGGATGAAACGCCGGTGGTCGGTGGTAAATATCTGGCCTTGTGCATTTTTGAACCCCCGAATCAGAGGGTCGACCTTTTTAAGGTTAAGGGTTTTATTGATAGCGTTAAGGGGGAGGGCGCCGCACGGGGAATTCTGATCACTACAGGATATTTTTCCGAAGATGCCCAAAAAGTACTTGATGACGATCCTGTCGAATTGGTCAATGTCGTTTCTTTCCTGAACTATTTGAAAAAGTTTGATATTTACTAAATCTCTCGATTTCCTCACCTACTAAAAATATTATCCCGGCTTCCCTTATTTCCTCCTGTCTGCTTTGTGATATACTGATAACCTTATGAAAATTAAGGCACTATTAGGAAAAATACGTCCCTCATTCTCCTTTGAATTTTTTCCTCCCAAGGATAGTGATGGATTTGAGGCACTGTTTACTACGATTGGGCAATTGGAATCTTGCCAACCGACGTATGTTTCCGTTACCTTTGGAGCTGGAGGCAGTACCCGGGCCCAGACGATCGATTTGGTGGGACGTATTAAAAATGAAATCGGTCTCGAGTCCATGGCTCATTTGACCTGCGTAGGCAGTAGTCAGGAGGAACTTCGCTCTATTCTGGACACTCTTCAGAAAAAAGGTATCCAGAATATTTTGGCTTTAAGAGGAGATCCTCCTAAGGGGCAGGATAAATTTGAAAAGCCTGAAAATGGGTTTGCTTATGCCAACGAATTGGTTGAATTCATTCGAAAGCATTATGATTTCTGTATTGGGGTGGCCGGGTATCCGGAAGGCCATGTCGAATGTCCGGACAAAAAAATAGATCTCGATAATTTAAAACGAAAGGTGGATGCCGGAGCGGACTTTATTGTTACCCAATTATTTTTTGATAACCGCTTTTATTTTGATTTTGTGGAACGAGCACGAAATAACGGAATCAAGATTCCAATTATTCCCGGAATCATGCCTATTTTGAATGTGAAACAGATCCAGCGATTCACTAAAATGTGTGGGTCCACCATACCGGAAGCGCTTATGAAACAGCTGGAATCATCTCAAGACGAACCGGAAACGGTTCGTAAAATAGGTATCGAACATGCCACGTTCCAATGTGAACGCCTGCTTCAGGAAGAAGCACCGGGCATTCATTTTTATACTTTGAATCGGTCGAACGCCACCTTGAAAATTCTGGAAAGCTTGAGAAACCTATCTGATAAAACCAGCGACTGATAATCGAACTTTCATCCGTCTATGCAACTATTACTAACGGCTCTGCTGATAACGATGTCGAGCGCTGTTCCCGTTGCGGCTCAACAAGAATCCATCCGATCTCCTACGGGTGATGAAGTGGGCCAGAACATGGTTCTGATTCCTGCGGGAAAATTTCAAAGAGGTTGTGATTCCCTGGGGCCCGAGCACGGAGCCCCGGCGCATCCGGTATACCTGGACGCGTTCATGATGGATATTTATGAAGTCACCAATGAACGCCTGGAAAAAGTTATGCCCGATCACCAATTGCGGCGAAGTATGTCCTCTTCCTGCGACAATTGTGCGGTCACTAAAATTACCTGGTACGAGGCGGCGGATTACTGTCATTTAATAGGCAAGGCCCTTCCCAGCGAAGCCCAGTGGGAAAAGGCAACCGGGGCCGCCAATGGATGTGCGTTTCCCTGGGGTCCGGATTTTAATCCAAAAAAGAAACAAGCCCACGGAGGATTGGAATTGAAGGACAAGGCCAGCCCGGTTGGCAGTTATCCGCCTAATAAATTTGGGATTTATGATATGGGAGGTAATGTCTGGGAATGGGTTGCAGACTGGTACTCACCCAAGTATTATTTCATGGAACCCCTGTATAATCCCAGAGGACCTTCCCGGGGAGTGATGAAGGTTCGGCGGGGCGGTGCCTGGTCGGATAGCATCAAAGCGATGAAAGCCGGGTATCGGGACTGGAGTTATCCTTTTTCAAGAAGCTACAGCGATATTGGTTTTCGCTGTGCCGTCAATCTCAAATAATTATGATCACGCCGACCAAAATGGAATATATCAACCGCCTGGTGGCGGAATGTCTCTCGGAGGAAGGAGACTCTCTGGAGATGAAAGGCCGGTTCATCGGTGACGAAGGCTTGGCAGCTCTTGTGCTGGCGGATAAGCTGGAGGACATCGAAAACCTGGACCTTTCCAAGAATAAAATTACTCACCAAGGCATACCGCATTTGGTCAATTCGGACCGGCTGGTGAAACTCAAGCGGTTGTATCTGGGAGAAAACCAAATTAGCGATAAGGGAGCTATTCTTTTATCACAAGCCTCGTTTATTCCCAACCTGGTGCATATGGATGTGAGGCACAACAATATTGGGCCCGATGGCGGGATGGCTCTGGCCGAGGGTCCCTTCAAAAAAGTTCAGGTGTTCATCGTACAGGACAACCCGATTGGCGATGAAGCGCTGAAAACCATGGCGAAAAATCCAGGATTTATGCATGTCCGGAAACTCAACATCTACCGGACCGATATCACCGATCAGGGAATCAAGACACTGGCCAAGTCCAAGGTGTTTAAAAAGTTGAAGCACCTCAATCTGGCGCGTAATATCCTGCGCGTCGATGCGGCGCTGGCCCTGGCGAATACAAAAACTCTTCTTAACGTCGAAACACTTTTAATGTTTGATACGTTTATCGGCGACCAGGGGGTGGACGCCCTCCTCAAGTCCGAAGGCCTCTCCAAACTCAAAACACTCCGATTGACCTGAGTCTTACACCCCTCCTTTCATTATAATGATAACCTTTCCGGTAACATCATCATAAACAAGATAAACCCAGGATTCATAATTTGTGGAATGAGAAAAAAGCGGGGTGGATTGCTTGCGTAATTTCTCGTATTGTTCTTTCGGAATGGTCACCACATTATAATGTTTTTCGTAAAATTTCTCAGAGGGCTCATAAGACGGGAGTTCTCTGGAATTCAGATAACCCTCTCTATTTAATGTTCTTTTTATTAATTCTTCAGCATCTTTCTCTTCAACATCATCCCAACCGACCGCGATGTGCGGCTTGAAAGGAGCCTTATATTTATAAACCTCCAATCCATCTTTACGGGTAATTTTAATTTCAAGGATTCCATCGTAGCAAGGTTTGCCTACTATGGACATCTGTAATGTATCTGTTGCTTGTGATGAGGTGAAGGCGATTTTCTTGTTTTTGATAATATTGCAGTTCGGGTATCGGTGGGGATATTCTGTGTCATTTTCAGGAAAGGAATAACTACCGGTTGAACCAGTTCCCAGGGTAGAATTAGGCGTTCCTCCTAGTAAGGAGGCAAGTATTAATAAGAAGAAAGGTTTCATTACTTGGAGTACCGGTCTTCGAGCCAAGGGTCGGCAGTGTTGGAGTAGCCGCGTTGCTCCCAGAAGCCCAGTTCATCCTCCTCGCGGAAGACAATTTCGCCGATCCATTTAGCTCCCTTCCATGCGTATAGTTGAGGGGTGATCATGCGCACCGGGCCGCCATGCTTTTTCTCAAGGGGTTTGCCTTCCCACTGGTGGACCAGTAAAACATCATACTTCATGGCTTCTTCCAGAGGCAGGTTGGTGGAGTAACCATCGTAAGCCTTAATGTAAACGAATTTGGCTTCCGGTTTAAACTGACAGTGATTTGCAATGTCTGAAAACCGAACACCCGCCCAGTGATTGTCCAGCCGGCTCCAAGTGGTAACACAATGGAAATCGGAAACATCTTCGACTTGAGGGAAACTTTTGAACTGCTCCCAACTGAACATTGCAGGCTTTTCGACCAGGCCGGAAATGGTCAGGCTCCAGGCATCCAGCGGGATATCCGGTTGAACTCCCAGATCCAATACCGGCCACTTCTCGGTGGTGCTCTGGCCGGGAGGAATTTTAGGCATTCCATCCCGGTTCAATGGGCCTTCTCCTAAAGGGATGTCTCCATTCCATGATTTTTTTTTGGCTAATGATTTTTTATACTGAATCATTGCCTCGCGGGATTTAATCCGCTTGGTAGTGATGTCGGGTTTTGGAATATTCATTCTGATGAAGTCAATTCCAGCAGAATAGCGGTTCCCGGAAGATAGGATTCAATCGGAGATTTTCCTTTGTCTTTTAGGAATCCCTCCAAAAATTCAAGCGAGGCACCCCCCCCCGTAGAAACGAAGAAGTTGGAGGAAAAATAATTGAAGAGGGTATAGGTATCGTCAACCTTAAAATCGATAGAGATCAAATCAGAATTGATGGATCGATTCAATTGCAGGACCACCTGTTTGCGAATCAGGTTTTTGAGCTCATCAACGCTGATTTTGTTTAGAATAGCGGCAGAATCTCCCCCGCCAATGACCACGGAAAGATCTCTATTGACTATCGCCGCCGCAAACAAAACCTGGGCCAGCTTGACCGAGCCTTCTGCATAATGATCGCAATTGGGGTGATCATAGGCCCCCAAAGGTCCATTCCAGAACACCTGCTTGATTTTTCCCTTTTGCAGAATATTCTTGGCGTAATTGACAATCGTTTTCGGACCGAGGTCCAGTTGGAAATCCTGTGAAAAATCAGGCTCAGATTGGATGGTATAATCCGTTTCGAAGTAATCCTTGGTGATTTTATAATCATCCGGGAAAATGATTTGGACGCCATTTTTCTGTGCCAGA
Organism: Nitrospirota bacterium; assembly: GCA_003229345.1. Taxonomy (GTDB): domain Bacteria; phylum Nitrospinota; class Nitrospinia; order Nitrospinales; family Nitrospinaceae; genus SZUA-226. The sequence goes on from QIDN01000239.1 coordinate 6,811, forward strand.
GTCATGATTTCATGCGCAAGCTTGACTTCATTGATTAATTCCTGACATTCTTCCTCGCACTTGGATTCATACATTTTGGCGGGAATGTGCTTCAGGCTCAAAGAATCAATGACCTCTTTCAGTTTCAGGGCCAACAGAAAAGCGTTGACCATTCGGCCACCGATAAAGATTAACTTGATTTTTGACTCTACAAACTGTTTTAATATACCGATTTTGTCTGCGATTTTGGCTCCCCCGGCAATCAGAGCGGTTTGTTCCGGATGGTCGAGCACACGCTTCCCAAATTGTCCCAACTGGATAATCTCTTCATGAAGCAGGGTTCCCGCAACAGCCAACTTACCGGCCTTACGCATGATCTGGGGAAGTAACTTAATACTTTTAGTGACCCGATGACTACACCCAAAAGCACAATTGATAAACACATCGGAAATCTTGCCCAAGTCCTCAATAAATTCCTGACGGTAGGTATCCGGGTTGCGGGGGTCCAGCAGGTAACGCAGGTTGGGTAGAAACTTTATGCCTCCTGCAGGGAGCTGATGATTGAAACAGATTTCCAGGGAATTTTTAAAGTTGGAGTCGGTAATTTCCGGCGGAAAAATGGTGTAGGTGTCGCCGTACAGTTCGCGGATCAGGGTGTCGAAATGAGAACAAACAAATTGAATATTGAAAATTCCATCCCAGCCATGGCGATCCAATTTTTTATGGGGACGGCCCAAGTGGGAGCCGATGATGATCCGGCAATTGCCATCGGTCAGTTCATGAATTCTTTTAAACGTCAGGTCCAGGAATCGCCGGATGCGGGTGTCATCGCCAACGCGATAACCTTTGGGAGTCGATATAAGAGGGACATTGAAATCGACCCGGATGAATATGGTTTTATTGACCAAGTGCTCTGGACGCAAATCCTCCAATCGAGGCAATCTTAATTGATTTTCAGAAATCGCATCCATCGCTCTTAAAAACTAGTAATAAAAACAATAAGTTAGATATTAAATAATAGTGTAAAATATTAACTTAAAAAGAACAAGGCCCATTGCGTAACCAACTTTCGTTATTAAAATAACATGACTTTCCGGATTTGGAAATTTAAAGTTTTGATTTACCATGACATCCGGGTTCAATGGGCGGGCTTTGCCGACATGCGGCAATAGAGAAAGGCCAAACAGAATATGTCTAAAATAACCAGAAAAATGCTGATCAACGTGGACCAGCCAGAAGAATGCCGGGCCGTGGTGATCGAAAACGGTAAGCTTGACGAGATTATTGTAGAGCACTCGTCCCACGAATTGGTTAAAGGTAATATTTACCTGGGAGTCGTGACCCGGGTGGAACCCTCCATCGAAGCGGCTTTTGTTGACATTGGCAGAAAAAAATATGGTTTTCTTCCCTTCAAAGACATTTTGCCGGAATCCTACCTGCAGACAGGCGAAAAGAAAGCCAGAACCCGAATCCAGGATGTCGTGGTTCGAGGTCAAAAATTATTGTTACAAGTCGTCAAGGAAAGCCGCGACGCCAAAGGCCCCTCGTTAACCAATGCGGTTACCATTCCAGGACGATTTCTAGTGTTGATGGTTTCCAGCGATTCCAGCGGAATCTCCCGAAAGATTGAGGATGAATCGGAGCGCAAAAAAATCAAACAACTGATGTCCGATTTGGGAGTTCCGGCCAGCATGGGTGTGATTATCCGAACCGCTGGCGTAGGCCGGACCAAGACCGAGCTTCAAAAGGATATTCAAGCCTTACTCAAAATCTGGGAGACTATCGAACAACAATTTGATGACCAGAGTACCAAGGCTCCCAGTCTTTTATATGAGGGGCCAGATATGGTGGTGCGTACCGTGCGCGATCATTTCTCCAACGATATGACTGAAGTCCTCGTCGACAATAAAGAGTCTTTTGATGCCCTTAACGAATTCATGAGGCTGGTAATGCCCCGGATGCGTACCCGCATCAAGTTTTACCAGGATACCAAACCGCTTTTCTCCCAACACAATATTGAGGAACAAATTGAAAGTATTTACCACCGCAGGGTTGAACTGCCCTCCGGCGGTTCAATTGTGATCGATGTGGGGGAGGCAATGGTCTCCATTGACGTGAACTCAGGAAGAACCACCGGAGCCAGCGCTCTGGAGGAAACGGCCATTAAAACCAATATGGAAGCGGCTGAAGAGATTTGCCGGCAACTCCGGTTGCGGGACTTGGGCGGATTGATCGTTATCGATTTTATCGATATGTTTCAAAAGAAAAACAAAGCCTTGCTGGAAAAACAGGTAAAGCTAAGCTGCAAGCGAGACAGGGCAAGGGTCAATCTTTCCAGAATTTCACGGTTTGGCCTTCTGGAAATGTCGCGGCAACGCTTGGCTCCTCCAGTTAAAGAAGGATTTTTTTCAGATTGCCAGCATTGTGGCGGAACGGGGCATGTCAAAACAGACAGCTCCGCTGCTTTGAGTGTTATCCGAAAAATCCAGGAGCATTTGGCTGTGGGAAATGTGAAAGTTTTACAAGTGAAGACTTCCACTCAGGTGGCCAATTATCTTTTAAACAAAAAAATGAAAAGCCTGCTCGAACTGAAAGAGAAGAACGGTGTCGATATTCTATTTGAAAGCCAGCAATACCTTCCCTTTGAGGATTTTTCGTTTACCGTTCTGGAGCGCAAAAAAGAAGAAGATAAGGTCATCGAGCAGAAATCCAGTATTCAAAGAGACCCGAAACCAGAAGGAGAAGAGGCCTCAGAAGAGAAAGGTGACAGGCGCGGTCGAGGTCGCAGACCGTCGTCCGGCCGGGGCCGGGGTCGCAGGCCTTCCTCTGCCATGCGGGAGCGTAGAACAGAAGAGGATAAGATCGCCGAGCAGAAAGCCAGTACTTTCATTGGTCCGAAGCCGAAGGAAGAAAGTAAAAGAGACCATCGAGTTCGCAGACCGTCGTCTGGCCGGGGCCGGGGTCGCAGACCCGGTAGCCGGCCGGGAGCCAGAAAGCCTGCACGTTCCCCAAGAAACAAGCCCCGGAGCTCATCGCAAACTAAAGAGGGTGCCTCAACGGAACCGGAAACCAAATCGGGCGCCGCCGAGTCGGCACGAGAAAACATCTCCCCGGCAAAGGGTTCCACCGGTTCAACTCCACCTTCTCGACCGGAGAGAGAACCCAATGAAGAGCGGCAACCCATGGAAAACGTATCCCGGTTACATGAAGTGGTCACAAAAAATCCTCCACCTTTTAATCCCGGTCCTAATCGGAAATGACCGATCCGGAAAAAAAGCTTTTTTTGAAAAATCAGGAGTTGGATTTTGAAGATGAGGAGGCAGGCCGGGCACATCGAAAGCCGGTGTCCCACGATCTCATTTTGGGAGGTGCAAAGTTCCGATAAGGAAGAAGCGCAAATTCTTTCAGAAACCCATGTTCCCTCTTGTTGATGGCACCCCCCCGGATCACTTTATATTTTTTTCCAAAGTTGGGATCTTTGAAAGAGGAACCTTGGTAGGGTTGATACCAACTGGCAGTCCATTCGGATACATTGCCATTTAAATCGTAAACTCCCAGATCGCTTAAGTCCTGTGGTTGTTTGGCAGGGGGTTGTACGGTTTTCCCGAAATTTGCGTTTTCCCGCTTGAATTCATTTCCCCAGACGTACAGATTTCCCTCCAGACCTCGCGCGGCTTTTTCCCATTCGGATTCTGTGGGCAATCGTTTTCCCAACCACAAGCAATAAGCGTCCGCTTCAAACCAGGAAACACCCTGCATTGGATGGATGAAACGGCCTTCAGTATACCGGGCCTGAGGTTTGAATCGTAAAAACTCCCCATAACGGACCTCATGGACATCCATATAAAATGCGTTCAAAGTGATTTCATGCTGAGGTTGGGCGTTCTTGCTGGAAGTGCGATCCGAAACGAATGAAGGGACTTCTTCAACAGGGTTTAAACCTATGGTGAAGGGCCCGGCAGGAATCAAAACCATATCGGGTTCCTGTTCGATGGACTCGCCGCAGGCCTCCAGGAAACCTACGACCAGAAGTAAGAGAATCAGCCGTTTCAAGGGGCGGCCTGTGCTGTTTGCTGAGGTGTAGATGATTCCGGCGCAGGGAAAGCTTCCTCGCCAGGAGGAATGTGGGTGTACTCCACAGTCAGACATGCCGCTTCGTCCCGGGAGCACATCGAGGTCTTACATTCGCTCTCCGGCCGCTGGCAATAATAGTTCAAGATTCTCAATTTCAGTAGTCCATCTCCGGTTTGAACAATATAAACATTTCTTTTCGATTCGATATTGTGGGTTCGTGTGCGATAAAGGTACCAGTCAATGATGGAGGGATTGCTGACATTCCCCCAAGAGCGGGTATCCGGTACGAAAGAGACTTCAGGAATCTGGGTCACCGAATTGAAATCCACCGGCCCCAGATTGGCGATGGCAACTTTGCCTTGAGGATTGGTGACTCCGCCATTGGAAATGATTTTAGTTCGCTGGAAGCCCAGATCCCAATCCTGCTGGTTCATCAAGGTTTGATCTTTTTCGGGATCGGAGATCTGGAAGGTTTTTTGGCTTGAGAAATCCACCAAAGTCCACTTTTCCTTGGACTGAGCGCTTACTTTCAGCACGGGATTATTGGTTTCGAATGACTTGTGGCGTATGGGAGGAAGAGCCTGGTTCCCGAAATCATCCACGTTGTCCCCCATGTAATTCATGGTCACGTTCAAAAACAGGGTTGTCCCGAGCAACATGGCGAAGATTTTAAGGGTGCTGTTCATGGCATCATTCTATCAAAGGTACCGCTGATTTTTGCAAATTATACCTTCCTAACGATTTAAAAATCAGCAGTCTTGAAGGCCTCTGAGGCAGGGAAGTTTAACCTTTTCTCCATTGCCGGGGTTGGATATAATGATGAAGCAAAGTATTGTATATAAATGAAATTATAGGTTTTAGATGACCCAAGATCGTCATTTTGCATTCAAAAAGGCCCAAGTCGAAAGCTTTGTAAAGAAGGAGTTCCAGCGTTATTTTGGAAAGGGGGGCCGGATTTCCATCCGAAAGCGGCAGCGGTTCATGGAGCGCGTTACTAAAAAAGTAGGGAAAAAGTTCGGCAAAGACATCCTGTGCCTTATTGATTTTACCAAACAGGGATTTGTATCTCTGGTGTCCCCCCCCCATACAGAATCGACCGATAAGGGCAAGCTGTTCAATTCGTTCACCCATCCCCAGGTGGCCTACACGTCCCACTGTGTGGAACGTTTCAGTGAGCGCACGCAGACGATGGACAACTGTATCATTACCCTCGATTCCTATCTCGATGAAGCGTTATTGACGTATGGCCTGCATGAAGGATATCTGGTATCCTCTCATGGGTTGTTTGCATATGTGATTGAGGATGACCGCATGGTTATTAAAACCTATATCAATTTTGAGCTTTTGTCGGATGACCAAATCCGTAAGTTTTACACGCATGACATGGCCGCTTTTCTGACTCCGGATATGATTTCAGAAGAGATTGATGCCAGTGATATTATTTTAATGGACGAACTGCCCTCCGGGGACCCTGATAAACGGGCTTGATAGCGGCGGCTTTCTCGAATATTTGATTTGATCCATTCACCGATTTCCTCATTTTCTGGATTGCAATGATCCAGCTATACAGCGTTTACAAATCCTACAACAACACTCCTGCTTTGGTGGATGTTTCTTTCATTATCAAGAAAGGAGCTTTTGTCTTCGTCACCGGTCCCAGCGGCGCCGGAAAGTCCACATTATTGAAATTGATATACCGTTGGGAAAGTTACGACAAAGGCCAGGTGCTGGTTAACGGGATCAATGTCGGGAAACTCAAATTCAACAAGCTCTGGCAATTACGGCGCCATATTGGAGTCGTGTTTCAGGATTACAAATTACTCCCGGGTAAAACCATCCTCGAAAATGTCGCCTTCACCTTGGAAATTGTCGGCGCCGAAAAAAAAACCATTCGCTATAGAGCCTGGGAAGCTCTCAAGAATGTGGGACTCTCCCATAGAAAAGATGCCTACCCCCTGGAATTATCAGGAGGTGAGCAGCAGCGTGTAGCCATCGCCCGGGCATTGGTGAACGATCCTAAAATATTACTGGCAGACGAGCCCACAGGGAACCTGGACCCGGATATGGCCAGCGAAATCCTGCATTTATTTGAAAAGGCCAATGCCGACGGCACCACGGTGGTTTTTGCGACCCACAGCCAGAATATTTTACGGGAAGGCAACCATGCGGCGATCACCTTGAAACGCGGTAAAATTGCAGACACACGGATTGTAGCCTGATTGCAAAAATGAAAATTCTGAAAACAACTCTCAGTAATATTAAATCCAACAAGCAATTATTTTTTGCTTCGGTAGGCACCATCACCACCGCTCTTTCAATTTTAGGGCTTTTCCTGTTTGTTTACATCAATCTGAATTCCGTTCTTTCTTTTTGGAACGATCAGGTTCAGTTGATCGTCTATCTGGATGACGAGATTTCGAGCGGTGAGAGAAAGCAATTAGAGAAACTTTTTTCTTCTAATTCAAAAGTCGACTCGTTTGACTTTGTTTCCAGAGATAAAGCCTGGAAAAATTTTCAATCCATGTTCTCCGAAAAAGCCTCTTTTCTTAAAAGTATCGGATTCAATCCCCTGCCAGCGTCCTACAATCTTAAGATTAAGTCTTCATCAGAAAGGTTGAAAAGTATTCAATCGTTGGCGAAGAAGCTGAATCGGGAAGACGGGGTAGAATCGGT
>QIDN01000153.1 GCA_003229345.1 Nitrospirota bacterium
GCCAATCTGTTTAAGAAACGCTGAGTACTCCTCTGGAATCAGATAGTTGAATACCATGATGCCTATGTCGTGCATCAACCCGGAGAGGTAGCACATATCCTGTTAGATTTTTAGATCTTCTAACCGCTGGCTCAAAATCCTCGACAGAATGGCGACGGCTAAAGAATGCTGCCAGAATTTATTTTGGTTGATCCCTTTGCCTTTCATGAACAATTTAGGAACTTCCAGCGTATAAGCCAAATCGAGAATCATTTTGAGTCCCAGCCGAATAATGGCCTGAGACAGGTTTTCAACCTTATTGCCGCCCCGGTTGAAAAACACGCTATTGGAAAGCTGAATCATCCGGCCCGCTAAAATGGGCTCGGTTTCAATCAATATGGAAATATCGCTGATATTGCTCTTGGGGTCTTCAATTTTTGACTCCAAACGTATGAGAATATCCGGCAAAGGAGGAATATTCCCCTTTTCCTCCACCATGGCAAGGATGGAACTTCGCATCCCTTCTTGAGTCGCATTAAGCATAGGAACCTTGTAAATCCTCGATAAATGATCATTAAAAAGCTGAAAACAGATTCTCCAGCTTCACCGGTGATTTTCCCCTCAATCTAGTATAGGTGAAAGTTAAAAAATTAATAAGCCAATTTTCAACCTTTTAAGGCTTGGGAATGCAAAAATCCGGTCAAATTTGTGTTGACCTGATTCCCGGATATTCATACAATTAATCAGAGCACTTTCAATATAAACTCATATTATTGAATGATTTACGAGAAATCTCCTGAGATTTGACCGGCCGTCGCCTGTCCGAACCCCATAACCTCCTGTAGCCGGTGCCACCAACTGAAACCGGCCAAAACTTACAATCAAATGAAATCAACTGTATCGAACTTCCCATTGCCGTTTATAATAGTGTCTTGGATCCTGATGAGTGTGGGTTCGGGTTGCGCCTCGCAACCCATAAAATACTATCCGGGTCCCGAGTCCCATTCCGATTCCGTCCAGACTTTACCTTACCGGGTAGACGGTCGCGTTTATTATCCTTTGGACAACTCCTCAGGATTTGTTCAAGAAGGCATCGCGTCGTGGTATGGCCGGGATTTCCATGGGAAGCTCACTTCCAACGGGGAGGTGTATAATATGAATTCCCTGACGGCGGCGCATAAAACCCTGCCGTTTAATTCCGTTGTGCTGGTCACCCACCGGGAAAGTGGGAAAAGCGTTACCGTTCGCATCAATGACCGCGGTCCCTTTGTCGGCGACCGGATTATTGATCTGAGTCAGGGTGCGGCCAACAAACTGGGCATAGCCGAAACAGGAACCGCCCCGGTAAGCCTTCGGGTTATTAGAGGTGCAAAACCATCTCCACCACGGAACGCGGCCGGGACTTCCGCTAAGAAGGGAATCTATTCAGTTCAAGTGGGCGTCTTTGAAGACCTTGACAATGCCCGGAATATTTCGCACCAATTTAATAACAGCCGCGTCTTTGCGGTCACACAAAGCAACCGGAAATTGTACAAAGTTCTTGTCGGAAAATATTCCAACTACGAAAAAGCTCTGGAGCCCATGGATCAGATGCGACTCCGAGGGTTTGAAGAAGCATTTATCGTATTGAGTCCGTAACTCCGGTTACGGGGATTAACAACTAATAAAACATTTGAGCACCATGAGATTACCGATACTGGACAAGCTTGAAAAAATTTTAATGGATTCCAAAAAAGAGCTGGATGTCGACATCCCCAAGGCTTTGAAAATTGCCACGGCCATGGGCGATCTCAGCGAAAACGCCGAATACAAGGCGGCGAAAGAACGGCAGATGTTTCTGGAAAGCCGGATCTCGCAACTTCAAAAACGAATTGGGGATATCACTTCCATCGATATCAACCGCATTCCAAAAGACCGCTCCGGGCTGGGCAGTACTTTACTTTTAAAGCATGTCGACTCGGGGGAAGAAAGAGAATATCGTCTGGTGTTCCCCGAAGAAGTTGATCCTGACACCGGCAAACTCTCCATGGCCTCACCCGTTGGAAGAATGCTGGCCGGCAAAATGGAGGGAGATGAGGTTGAGGTACCGATTGAAGGAGAACGGCAAAGTTTCGAAGTCATCCAACTGAAAACCATTCACCATGAGAACGGTTGAAAGATCTGAAACCCTATGGCAAAACGACTCATTCCATTCGATAAAATCGCCAACGAACACCCTTGCTTCCTGGATCCCGAGGAGCGGCCAGACTGGCGCGGCCTGTTTCAAAACAGCAATCCACTGAAACTGGAAATCGGATTCGGTAACGGCAATTTTCTCATCGACATGGCCATTCGCGAACCCCAAAGTAATTTTATCGGAATGGATTTTTACCATAAAGGAATCCGCAAGATCGTGACACGCATGGATCGGCTCCATATAAAAAATATCCGGGTCGCTTATGGCAACGCCAGCGAAAAAATCCCCATTCTTTTTGAAGAGGGTGAGGTCAGCGAGGTATTCATCAACTTCCCGGACCCCTGGCCCAAAAAAAGACACCACAAAAGGAGATTGATCAAACCGCAATTTGTAGAGACCCTGGCTGGCAAGCTGGCACCGCAAGGTAAAGTCCACATTGCGACAGACTTCGAATCCTATGCGCAAGAAATTCTTGAAGTCATGCAAGCGAATACCCAATTCTGCAATCCACACGAGGACATGGGGTTTCTCCACGAACGAAACGATATCCCCAAAACCAAATATGAAAAAGCGTTTCTGGACGCCGGAAAGAAAATCTATTATTTCGAGTTTTCCAAAGAGCAGGATTATGCGCTGGCACCCACCGCATAACAGATTTGAAAATTTTGTTTTTTGAAACTAATCACGGAGATTTCCTTGAGTAAAGAAAGAATCCTTATCGTCGATGACGAAAAAAATATAGTCTCCTCTCTTCAGGAGATATTAAACGACGAGGGATACGATATCGTCACCGCCGAAGACGGATTGGACGCCCTTGAAATGGTACAGTCCGAGCCCCCGGATCTGGTTCTGCTGGATATCTGGATTCCAGGCATGGACGGGATTGAAGTCTTACAGGCCATCAAAACCTATCATCCAGAAATCGAAGTATTGGTAATGTCCGGCCACGGAACTATCGACACTGCTGTGAAAGCGACCAAACTGGGAGCCTACGATTTTATCGAGAAACCGTTTTCCCTCGACCAACTGGTCTTGTCCGTCGAGAAGGCTCTTAAGCAGAGAAAAGGCCGTATGAACGGAACCGGCAACAAAGACGCGGCTCAGCACGAACTGCCTCACTGTTTTGAAATGATGGTGGAAGTCAAGAAAGCGGTAACCCAGGCGTCTAAAACCAATGCCCCCATCCTGATTCACGGTGAAGTAGGGACGGGCAAGGAATATATCGCGCAGGCTATTCACCATAAGAGCAAAAAATCCAATTTCCCTCTTCACAAAATCAATTGCGTACTCCGTTCCGTGCCGAAAATTCAAATCGAACTATTTACCCATCAGGATGAAAAAGGCAAGCAAACGAAATCAACCCGCGGAGGCGCCGGAAAGAAGGCAGTGTATTTAAAAAATATCGATGCCATGAGCCAAGACCTTCAGGCAAAACTGGCATCCGCTTTAAAATCCCCTTCCCCCAGAAAACCGGCGGATTTTGTTCCAGACAGGATTTTTGCCTCCACCACAAAAGACTTGAAGGCTATGGCCGAGAAGGGAGAATTTCATCCTGATCTGTATGAAGCCTTAAAGGAAAATGTCATCAACGTGCCGCCTTTACGGGATAACAGGGCCTTGATCCCAACCCTGGTGGACGAATATTTTGAAGATTTGGAGAGCAAAGGCAAAGTCATTTGCAAAAACTTCAACGAAGAGAGCATGCGGGCTCTTTGTGAATACGACTGGCCGGAAAACTTCAAAGAACTTCGTTCTGTTCTGGATCAGATTGCCCGGACCGTCCACCCAAACGAAGAAATCACCTTGAAGAACATATCAACCCTGATCAGACAACTCCCGCCCCAGACAAAATCGAAAATATCAAAAGGTAAGAAGGGAGACCGCCCACTTCAGCGTACTTTGAAACGCAGTGTGGTGTTATGTGGTCGCGGCCTGCATTCCGGAATTAAAACGGGTCTCATCATGCAACCCTTGCCTCCGGGAAGCGGCATAATTTTCGGTGATATTTCCAGCGGGAGCACCATCCCTGCCAAGGTGGAAAACGTGCAATCCACGGAATACGCCACCAGCCTGCGCAAGGGCTACGCATCCGTCTCCACGATCGAACACATTATGGCCACCCTTCACATGTACCGGGTCCATAACCTTCTGATCAAAATTGGCGACGAAGCCCCCGTGATGGATGGGTCCGCCAAGGATTTCTGCCAATTGATCGAAGATGGAGATTTCGAGGAGCAGGATGAGGTTTACGAAGAGCTGGTCATTGATAAAACGTACACCTTCGGGTCGAAAGAAGATGGCGGAGCGCATATTTCCATTGAGCCTTATGACGGTTTCAAAGTGAGTTACCATATGGAATATCCGGCACCCATAGGGATCATGGAGCACACTTTTGAGTTCAAAGGGGCCGAGAGCTTCAAAGAAGAGATCGCGCCGGCACGCACCTTCGGATTTGTAAAAGATGTGGCCATGCTGAATAAAATGGGTTTCGGTGTGGGCGGTAAACTGGATAACTTTATCCTACTGGGAGACGAAAAAGTCCTCAATACCACATTGCGATATGAGAACGAATTCGCACGCCACAAAATCCTGGATATTCTCGGGGATTTTTATCTTCTGGGAAAACCGATCCGCGGCTATATCAAAGCTCACAAGTCAGGACACACCCAAAACATCGGACTCCTAAAAACCATTAAGGAAGACTTGGTTCAAGCGGTACCCGCTCATTGATCAAGATAGGATCGGCCTACTCATTCGTCACCCCTATTCCTTAATATCATAAGCACAGGTAATTGGACCCAATAGAGCCATGACCTCCAACAGTTTCAAAATCGGAGTATTAGTGTCCGGACGCGGCACCAATTTGCAGGCGATCATCGATGCCATTGAAAATGGGGAATTGAATGCCGATATTGCCGTGGTCTTGAGCAATAAAAAAAATGCTCCTGCCCTGAAGCGGGCTCAAAAAAAGGGCATTGAAACGTCATACATGGACCCCAAACAATTCGCCAGTAAAAAGGAATACGATCTGGCATTGGCCAGGGAACTCAAAAACCGCCGGGTCGATCTGGTGTGTCTGGCGGGGTACATGCGCATTCTCAATCCGGAATTCATCGGAATGTTCCCCGATAAAATCATCAATATTCATCCGTCGCTCCTGCCTGCGTTTCCGGGACTGGACGTTCAGCAAAAGGCCATCGATTATGGAGTCAAATTCTCCGGGTGTACGGTTCATTTCGTCAACGAAGAAGTCGACGGCGGCCCCATCATCCTACAGGCGGTCGTGCCCGTCCTCCCGTCTGATGACGTGGGAACCCTGTCCGAACGCATTTTGATCCAGGAACATCTCATTTATCCGAGAGCTATCCAAATGATTGCAGAACGCCGCCTGTATATTGAAAACCGGAAGGTCTCTTACAAAGAAAGCGTATCCTCATGAGTCTTAAAACCCGCAATATTCTTTTTACTCTGCTTTTACTGGGGTCCCTGCCCGGATCGGCTTTCGCCCTGGATGCCGCCGCCATTGTCGATGCCATCCAAAAACAATATGACGCCACCCATACCTTTCAGGCTCGGTTTATTCAGAAATCATACCTGAAGATTCTGGGCCAGTCGCAGAAAGCCGAAGGTTCCGTCTCCATCAAAAAACCCGGTAAAATGAAATGGGATTACAAGGCCCCGGACCGCCAAATTCTGGTGAGCAACGATGAAGGCTTATGGCTGTATCTGCCCGACGAAAAGCAAGTCACTAAAATGAAAATCCAAAGCATCTACTCTTCCAACACTCCCGCCCTGTTTCTGGCAGGACGAGGCAAACTGACCGATTCGTTCACCATCGGAAAAGTGACTGAAGAGCACGGGCTTTACGCCGTCGAAATGATCCCACGGGACAAGGCACAAAACCTCTCCAAAATGGTGCTGCTGGCCGACAAGAAAAATTACCAGATCGTCGGGTCCCGGGTGTATGATAATTTAGGAAACAAAACAGAAATGTTATTCAGCAACATCCAAACCAACCCCAACCTTGAAAAGAAACTGTTCCGATTCGAGGTTCCAAAAGGGGTGGAGCTCATCGATCTTTCTTCCATGGAGTAGTTTTATTTATCATGTTTGACTTTACCGCATTATCTCTCGACGCCTTCCTGTCTTTCGGATTCAAAATGACGGCTTTCCTGATCGGCTTGGCCGCCCTTATTTTTGTCCACGAGTTGGGCCATTTTCTGATCGCCCGCAAATGCGGGGTGACGGTCGAAAAGTTTTCCATTGGATTCGGCCCTAAAATTGTTGGCTTCAAATCCGGGGGCACCGAATACCTGATCGCCGCCATTCCTCTGGGTGGTTACGTCAAAATGAAAGGGGAAGACCCCGGAGAAGAGTTGGATGACACCCAGGGTTCTTTCTCCGCCGCAACCGTGTACCAAAGGCTGGCCATTGCGTTCGGCGGCCCACTGTTCAATATCCTGTTTGCCATCGTCATCTATATCGGTGTCTATATGGTGGGCATGCCCACAAGTGGAACCGCTGTCGGTAAAGTCCACGACAACTCCCCAGCTCAGGCAGCGGGCCTCAAAACCGGCGACCGGATCATTGAAATTGACGGCGAGAAAACCCTGTATTGGCATCAATTGCTTAAAATTGTTCACAACGCTCCGGGTAAGAAAATGGAGTTTGTGATCGAGCGCGATCCACAAACCGTCTTTACCATTCCCATTATACCCAAAGCGGGCGAAACCTCTGACCTGTTTGGTGACAAGCAAACCGTAGGATTGATCGGCATCGAAAGACTGGAACGAAAAATCTTCTTTATTGAAGGTGGGTCCCCTGCCGACAAGGCCGGGTTTCAGATAGGTGACGATATCCTATCGATTGACGGCATTGAAATCAGGGGAGGGTCAGACTTAAAAATCGCCGCCGACAAACCTGGACAGGAGCTGACCTTTCGCGTATTGAGGAACAATCAGGAACAAATCATCAAAGTAACACCCGAGCCAAAAATGGGCATCGACCTTAAAGGCAAAGAGGTCAGATACGGACACATGGGGTTTGGAGTTTCTGGCGTCATGGTTACCGAACAATATTCGTTACCGGGAGCCGTCCTACGTGGGCTCGAGCAAACATGGGATAGGATTTATCTGATCAGCGTCAGCATCAAAAAACTGTTCACCGGGTCCATTTCAGCGAAAACCATCGGTGGGCCCATTCTGATCTTCCAGGTTTACGGCCAGCAGGCGGAAATGGGTCTCAATTATTTTATAATGCTGACGGCGTTTCTGAGCATCAACCTGGGGCTCTTGAATCTCCTGCCCATTCCCATCCTGGATGGCGGACATATCCTTTTCTTCCTGATCGAAATCATTAAAGGTAAACCTGTAAGCGAAGCTAACCGGGAACGGGCGGCTCAGGTCGGTCTGTTCATGTTGCTCTCGCTAATGGTTTTTGCTTTTTATAATGACCTCATGAGGGTCTTCAATTAATATCCTCCAAAAGGAGGGTTTTCTCTCTATGCCCGACTCGAATACAGAATCCTTAATGCTGTCCCGCTTGGAAGACCTCAAGGACACCGCCCGCAAACTCTCGATTGAAATCCTGTTCGCCGACTTGTCCGATCCGGAAATTCCCGCTCAAAGCGGGTCCTGTAAAGTTCGCGGTGAGGATTTGATCGTGGTGGACAAACGATTATCGACGCAACGTCAGATCGAGATACTCCTCAACATCTTTCAACAATTCGATTGGGATGACGTCTATGTCGCTTCCTGGATTCGGGAGCGCCTTGAAAACCCCAAACTCACCGGTTTTCCGACATGACCCTGCTCAGCACAAATTTACCGGAAGATAGACGCGGCAAACTCAAAACTTTGCTCACTCAGGGCAAACTCGTTCGCGTTATGGAAGCCCATAACGGACTCAGCGGCATCGTCGCCGACACCACCTGTGTTGAAGGCACATCCGGCGGCCAATCCGTTACTCGCCAGTTTGACGCCATCTGGGAGAGCAGCCTGACCGATTCCGCTTCCAAGGGCCATCCGGATATTGAAGTAATCAGCTTCGATTCCCGCCTGCTCAGTATCCAGGAAATCCTGACCGTCACGCAAAAACCCATGATCGTTGACGGCGATACCGGCGGCGACCCCAGCACCTTCGAGTACATGGTGTCCAAAATGGAACGGGCCGGCGTCTCGGCGGTCATCATCGAAGACAAAGTATTCCCCAAACGCAACAGCCTGGAAGCCGGTACCAGTCAGGTTCTGCAGGAACCCGAAGTGTTCGCGCAAAAAATCAAGCGCGGAAAAAAAGTGCAGGCCACCGATGAGTTCATGATCATCGCCCGTATCGAAAGCCTGATCGCCGGCACCGGAATGGAAGACGCGCTCACCCGCGCCCGAATTTATCTGCAAGCCGGGGTCGACGGCATCATGATCCACTCCAAGTCCAAACAGCCGGATGAAATTATGGAGTTTGCCGGCAAATACCAAAGCCTCCTCAAAGAACTGGAGATGAGCAAACCTCTGGTGTGCGTGCCGACCACTTACAACAATATCCTGGAGGAAGAATTGCAGGCGGCTGGATTCCAGATCATCATTTACGCCAATCATTTTCTGCGCGCCGCGTACAAAGCAATGCGCGACACCGCCAAATCCATTCTGTCGAACCAACGCTCGCTCGAGGCCGACCCGCTGTGCGCCCCGGTGCGTGAAATATTCGATGCGGTCGGCTTTCTCGACGTTAAGGAAAAAGATCAGCAGGATGAGACCAATACCAATATTCCGGTCATCATCCCCGCCGCCGGGGAAGCGCCGGCCATCGAACCCGTTCTCAAAAACATGCCCAAGGCCATGGCCGACATCGCCGGCAAAACCCTGCTGGCCCGGCAGGCCCAAACCCTCAACCAGAACCATCTGACGGATATCACCGTGGTGACTGGTTACGCAGGCGACAAAATGAAAGGCGAAGGGATTTCCTTCCTGAAGAACAAGGATTACAAAAAAGGTACCGAACTGGACAGCCTGCTCATCGCTCAGGAAAAAATGCATAACGGATTCCTGATGCTGTACTCGGACATCCTCCTCGAAAATCATGTGGTCGCACAATTGCTCGCATCCAAGGAAGATATCGTGCTGGTGCTGGACAACTCCATTCAATATTTGGAGTCGGTGGAGGGCAAAGCGACCGATTACGTGATCAGCCGCAACCGGCGAAACCGGAACCGCCGAAGCATCAACTTCGATCACCAGAACGCCATCGCCAAAATCGGTAAAAATATCGATCCGGCGTCAGCCACCCACGAGTTCATCGGCCTCGCCAAATTCTCGAAGACTGGAGCCGAACAGTTTCTCCAGACCTATCACGACGCGTTGAAAAACCTGGAAGGCAAAATCCAGGAGGCGGAGGATGTCTCCCAGATCCGCCTGACCGACCTGATTCAGGAGATGATCGACCGCGGGTTCAACGTCCATTACCTGGAAATCCACAAAGGCTGGCTGGAAATCCATTTCCCCAAGGACATCGAACTGGCCAACGAATTGTTCATCGCACAGGAACACCCCTCGGAAGTTTCGTAGCGTCTCAGTTAGAAATCTAAATGACTGGAATCGACCCAAAGCGGACATTTTAAGGAGAAGTCCGTTTAAAAAAGTTCAAGGATTGAAAGTTTCCTCTCAAAAAGATTTTCATTCACAGGAGGATGGATAAATGTTACAATCTGGGCCAAATTCAGACAAAATTTTAGGTCTCAAAAGACGGTTTACTCAATCAAGGGTAAATTTCAAAGAATTTTAATGTTCATATGGGAAATCTCGGTTTTGATCTCAAAAGATGGTTCGCTTAATCAGGACGACTTTCGGTAAGTCTAAATATTTATATGGAAAATCTCAGGTAAAACGAATCGAGTAAAGTTTTGTTTTGTGATTATGATTTTCATATTGCGGATAAGCCTTTATTTCAATGGAGTTAATTCGGTTTTGAAGGAAATCAATGGTCGCCTTGAATTATAAAAAAATTCAGGAGTTTTGGGATCGGGCGAAACCGTCCTCTTTGAGTCCCTACATGATGGAAGGATACGGCTTTCCGGAAAGCGCTTCCAAATATCGTTTTAAAGCGGAGGCGAAAATTTTAAAACGTCTTCTAGAACCCGTCGACCGCAATGGAACCGTCTTAGATTTAGGCGGCGGAGTTGGGTTGTGGACGTCCTTTTTTGCCGAGCGCTTTCGCCATGTAATCACCGTCGAAGCAAGCCAGAGATTTTATAAAGCGTTAGCGGCAAGGCGCTCGTTGCATCCAAATATACAAATCTTTCAACAGGACGTTCGCTCGTTTGTACCACAAACGCCTATAAGCCTGGCGTTTTCGGGGGGGCTTCTTATGTATCTAAACGACGAGGATATTCGGAATTTACTTAAAAGATTGCGAGGGGATTTAAAACCCGGCGGAATAATGGTTTGCAGGGAAACGACGATTCGAAATGGAGCCGCGATTCGACAGGGGAATTATCAAGCCGTTTACCGTTCGGTTTCTGTTTATAAAAAAATATTCGAAGAAACAGGGTTTCAAGTTTTAAAAATAGAAAAAAATTCCCCTTATGTTCTTTTGGAAATGGGGATTCAGTTTCTCGAGAAATTGAAAGAAACGATTCCATATCCTAAGCGATGGATTTCAATTCTGGGTCCTTGCGTTTATTTCGGCTTGCGTTTGTCTAACCGTTGGATTGTGAAAATGCCTCGATGGTTGGGAATAGAGTATCCCGAATTGCAAAACCATTTCTTCGCGATTAGGCCTTCTTAATTAAAAAGAGATAAACGATGTTTAAAGCATTTGGAGTTCATATCTATAAAAATTGCGCCAATTTTATATCCCTTCTTGGGCTGGCTCCCGTGTGCCTTCTTTTCTACGATGGAGGCTTCCAATTTATCGTTCCTTTCATCATCTATAATAACATCATGGATGATTTAGACGGGATGGTCGCCAAAAAACTCGGTATTAGAAGCCAATTCGGAGCCAATGTAGATAATATCTGCGACGCAGTCGCGCATTCTGCCATCGTGATTGCCGTTGGGACGCATTTTGGAGGAGCTTTGATTGTATTCAGTCTCGTCGCCGCTTTCAGCATCGTACTGAGAACCGCCAACCGGATCGAGCCTGACTCAATTGCCGGTGAAGGGAGTCAAACCAACGAATTGCTTCGCCACGCCATGTTCATTCTTTTAATCGGAGAAATGGTTGAATTAAATTTTGTTCCGGTTTTGGCGGTAATATTTTTAATGAATTCCATATCCATGTTATTGCCCATCCGTCTTCCCTTTATGCTTGCCCATTACGCTAAGACTCCTGCCTCCATGGCCTGGTTTAATATTTCATTAGTGCTCGCATATTGGGTTCAACCTCTTACCTATTTAATCGGAGCCGCGTTTTTCATGACGTATATTTACTCTTTTTCAAAGGCGCTCATTGACATGGCGGTGAAAGATCGGGTCCGCTCTTAATTAATTTTTCCATAATTAAATGACTAAACAATAAATAGGTTAATCTTTACCTATCCACTCAAGATGGTCCTCATTTTTTCATCAGACCACCCAAATCTTTTCTGGCCAAATTTATAAGCCATTGCCAATTGGTCAGGGGCTCTAAGGTTATCATCTGCGTTGATCAAAAAATCATTGTTGAGCCGGTTAATCTCAGATATAGGTAAATGTCCGCTTTTGGCCGTTTGGAGACATTCGATTTTAAACTGAGACGTACCCGGAAATATCCCCGCATTGATTTATCGGCCAACTTTCTGCATAATCGCCATTCGCCTGGCCCATTCAACCTGAAAGTCATCCATGTATTATTCGAAACTGTTCATACCCACCCTCAAACAATCGCCAACCGATGCCGAAGTCGTCAGCCACAAGCTAATGGTGCGCGCCGGGATGATCCGGCAATTGGCCGCGGGTATTTATTCCATCCTGCCCCTCGGCCTGCGCGTGCTGAAAAAAGTGGAACAGATTATTCGCGAGGAAATGAACCGCATCGGCGGCCAGGAAGTGTTCCTGCCCAGCATCCAGCCTGCCGAGTTGTGGCAGGAAAGCGGACGGTGGGGACTGTACGGCAAAGAACTCATGCGGCTGAAAGACCGGCACGACCGCGAATTCTGCTACGGCCCCACACACGAAGAGGTGATTACCGATATTGTCCGCCGCGAGATCAAGTCCTACCGGCAACTTCCATTGCTCACTTACCAGATTCAAACCAAGTTCAGGGACGAAGTGCGGCCCCGCTTCGGCGTCATGCGCGGACGCGAGTTCACGATGAAAGACGCTTACAGTTTTCATGCCGACGAAGCCAGTGTTCAGGACATGTACGAAAATATGAAGCAGGCCTACTGCAACATCTTCCGGCGATGCGGGTTGGATTTTAAAGTGGTGGAAGCGGACAGCGGCACCATCGGCGGCAGTTTCTCGCACGAGTTCATGGTGCTGGCCGATTCGGGAGAAGACGCCGTCGCGTTCTGCAGCGCCTGCGACTACGCGTCCAACATTGAGAAAGCCGCCGCACGCGTGCCTGAAAAAACCGCCCCGCCTAAAGCAATAGAAGACTTAAAAAAAATCCCCACTCCTGGACAGAAAACCGTCGAGGAGGTGGCGAAATTTCTCAAAGTCTCTCCCCGGCAAATCGTCAAAACCCTCATTATGGAAAACGAAGACGGGCTGGTGGCGGGCCTGGTGCGGGGCGACCGCCAACTCAACCCCATCAAACTCAAAAACCTGATCGGGTGCGAATGGCTCCACTCCGCCGACGAATCCCTGATCGTTTCCAAAACCAACATCCCCTGCGGCTTCATCGGACCGGTGAATCTGGATATGAAGGTCTATGTCGACCACGAAGTCGCCGTCATGCACAATTTCGTGACCGGCGCCAACAGCAAGGACGCGCATTACACCGGCGTGCAATTCAGCCGGGATATTAAAACCGCACAGATGGGCGACCTGCATGAAGTGCAGGAAGGCGACCCCTGCCCCAAATGCGAGGGCGGGCACTACCAGGTGAAACGCGGTATCGAGGTCGGTCATATATTCATTCTGGGCACCAAATACAGTTCCACCATGAAAGCCCATTTTCTGGACGAGCATGGCAAGGAAAACCCGATGATCATGGGATGCTATGGCATCGGCGTGGGCCGCACCGCCGCCGCCGCCATCGAACAGAATCACGATGACAAGGGCATTATCTGGCCCGTCCCTCTCGCCCCCTTTCAGGCCGTGGTCATTCCGGTCAAATTTGAAGAGGACAACCAGCGCACGGCCTGCGAGGAAACCTATAAAATCCTTGGAGACCTG
>QIDN01000423.1 GCA_003229345.1 Nitrospirota bacterium
AAGGCGCGTGAAGGGGTTACACTTTACAACCGGGAGGAGTTCGATCGGGCCGCCACAAAGTTTCAGGAATCCCAACTGGCAACGCCGGAGAGTTCCGACGTAGCATACAATCTGGCCAACAGCCACTACCGCTTGGGCCGCTACGAGGAAGCGGTGGAAGCCTACAAAAAAGCTCTCACTGAACAAACTCCCAAAAATCTCAAGCAGAAATCCTGGTACAACATGGGAAATGCCTATTACCGGATGGGCTACATGGATGAGGCCATCGCCTCCTATAAAAAAGCGCTGAAGCTGAACCCCGGAGACATGGACAGTAAGTTCAATCTGGAGTGGGTGCGCAAACAGCAGGAGAAGGCCCGGCAAGCCGGGCGAGTGGGTCCGCGCGACAAAGATATTCTAAAGCAACAGGGCGCCAGCGATCACGTCAACAATCCTCCGGGCACTGGAACCGAGGCATCGGAAGACTCACAAACCGCTGAAAACCAGCATCAGGACAAGCCCGGCTCTTCCAACCCCTCTCCTTCTGCTTCACCTCCCGCTCCTCCCAGCGAAAAGGAAATGGAAGCAAATGCGGAAGACCAGGCCGTTCAAGATGCTCTCCGGGAAATGACCCAAATGACCCCGGAGGAAGCTGAACGTTGGCTGGGCTCTCTTTCCGAAGATCTAAAAAAATTCACCCGGCGTCAAATGCAGGGTCAAATGAAGGATGTGTTTGCGGACCATGATAAAGACTGGTAAATCCTGCTCACCGAGACCTCAAAAAGTTTTTGTTTATACCGCCGGAGTTTTTTTATGGATATCGGCATTTTTTATCCTGACGATGGGAACGGCCCGGGCGACAGATATTCAAATCACGGCCTCGGTCGACCAACAGGAACTCACGCTTGAAGACAGTGTAAATTTTTCCATCGTGGTGGAAGGGACACGAAGCGCTCCGCCACCGCAACTGCCGCCTCTTGATTCCTTCAAGGTAAGACCCCGGGGGTCCTCCTCCTCTTTTCAAATCATCAACGGCGATCGCTCCTCGTCCATCACCTACAACTTTTCCTTGCTCCCCAAAGAAACAGGAACCTTCACCATCGGCCCGGCCACGGTGGACATTGATGGAAAGAAATACCGGACGGCACCTATTACTTTGATTGTCAAAGAGCCCTCCGCAGTGCCGAACACATTGCGAGAGGTGTTCGCAGAGATGGTGATTTCCAATAAAAAACCTTATGTTCAGGAGCAGGTCACCGCGACTCTACGGATTTATCACCGCGTGGAAATCAGGAACCTGAAGACCGACATTCAATTCCAGGGATTCCGCGAGGAAGCGTTGAAGGGTCCCATTCAAAATACACGGATCGTCAACGGCATCCGCTACCTATCCTATGAAATTTCTACCGCTTTATTTCCCCTGCGACCAGGAAAGGTGGAAATTCCAGCCA
This sequence comes from Nitrospirota bacterium, assembly GCA_003229345.1. Taxonomy (GTDB): domain Bacteria; phylum Nitrospinota; class Nitrospinia; order Nitrospinales; family Nitrospinaceae; genus SZUA-226. The sequence continues at coordinate 1,431 of QIDN01000423.1, forward strand.
GCATCATCGAACTCGACGAAGTTGATCGCACCCGTAATGGAGGAACGTCCGACCGATTCGATCCTTTCGGACAGGGATCGATCTTCAATAATTTTGGCCGGTTGAACCATAAAACACTAAGAACGAAACCGATCACCCTCGATATCCAACCCTTGCCTCAAAAAAATCGCCCTCAACATTTCTCCAATTTGGTTGGAGATTTTATTATCTCCGCCCAGTTGAGCCGCACGGAGGTCGAGGTGGGTGACACCACCACCTTAACAGTGACCGTTTCCGGGCAGGGTAACGTCAAGGATATTTCTCTGCCTTCGCCTCAGTGGGGAGATGATTTTAAAGTTTACGAAGATCAATCTGAATACCGGCAGACAACCGGGGCGCGGTTTGTTTCAGGAGAGAAAGTCTACACCTATGCCCTGGTCCCGCTGCAACCCGGCCGATTACAGGCCCCGGCTATCCTTCTGAATTATTTCGACTCGACGAAAGGTGATTACGTATCCATTCAAACGCAGGCTTTGCCCCTTACAGTTTCACCCGGAACCAGCGATTCAAAGTTAAAAGTTGTCGAGTCCGGTTCGGATGCCACGGGCAGAAGCGTAAATCCGGTTCAGAAGATCGGGGAAGATATTCTGCCGATTCATACCGGAGCGGAGGTCTTTGAGAGCCAAGCCCTTACCACCGGGTCAGGAATATTGTATGGCATTGGACTGCTATTACCCGTCGGTTTGTTCCTCATCACCAGTGGAATCTACAAACGCCAGCAACGCCTGAAATATGATATCGCTTTTTCCAGGAGTCACGGCGCCTACCAGCGGGCGCTAAAAAAACTGAGCGCTCTTTCGCCGGACAGCGATCCCCGCGGGGTCGCCCAAGAGTTATCGTTGATTGTCCGCGAATACCTGGGCAATATTTTAAATCTTCAGGGAACGGCGATCACTTCTACCGAAGTAGAAGAAAAATTGAGGAAGGGAAATTTCAGTGCGGAAGAAATTCAGGAGACCCGAGAGTTTTTGGAAAAACATGAAACGTTGCAATACGCGCCGACGGCGGGAAACCCTCCTGAGGAGTTGATTCAGAATGCCCGGAGCCTTTTGGATCATTTGGAGAAGAAACCGTGACGGCCCGAACTCTGCGCTTTAAAGTGTTTATTTTCTGGGTGGGAATCATCCTTTTACCCGCTACGATTTGGGGTCAAGTCTCTACCAAGGTAAGCCCGGCGAACCCGTTGTACAACCAAAACCAGTTCCGTGAAGCGGCGGAAATTTATGAACGGGCGATTGCCGGTGGCGTAGAAAACGGGCATCTGTACTACAACCTGGGAAATACCTACTTCCGGATGGGAAGCCTTCCGAAGGCAATCCTCAATTACGTCAAAGCCCAAAACCTTTTGCCACGTAACGAAGATGTCGAAGCCAATCTGGAATACGCGGTCCGCCAAACGGCAGACCAACTGGATGGGCGAAAACCGCATGTCTTGGAATCAGTTTTATTCTGGGTCGGCGATCTCAATTTAAGCGAACACCGGATGGCTTTGTTTTGGATCAATCTGGCTTTTTGGGTTGCAATGGCCGTTCGGTTGCGTCACCAGACCCCAGCCACGCAGTCGGCCAGAAACATCCTGCTGGCCTTCCTGGTATTAGCTCTGGTCTCAACCGGTTTTCGATGGCATCAGGAAACCCGTCAATCCATCGGGGTCATCCTACCCCAACAAATCGATGTGCATTCAGGATGGAATGCCACCACGGTGGTTTTATTTCAACTACACCGGGGAAGCCTTGTTTCTATCTCTCAAGAAAAAGAGAACTGGTATGCAATAGAGCTGTCCAGCGAAAAAAAAGGCTGGACTTTAAAATCCAATATCGCTGAATGAGGCGGAACAAAACCTAATGATGATCCGCCTCGACTCCTGCAATAAAACCTCGGATTTGGGCTTTCTGTGCAGACGAACCCTTTTCAAAAATACTGAGGAGTTTCATGACGGTTTTACGGAAATCCTTGTCCTGCATCCAGGCCATCAAACCGCTGACGGCTGAGGACTCCGCTTGAAACCTCTCCTCTTTGCTGACCAGGGATCCTTCACCCGTCAAAAGCCAATAAAGGTTCATATCAGTTTTTTGACAGAGACCGGTCAGTGTGGTGGCCGAAGGTAAGGACTTATCATTTTCCAAATCCGATAAAGAACCTTGCGACACTTGAATAAGGGCGGCCACATCGACCAATCTCAACCTTGAAACTTTTCTCCAATACTTCAACCGCCCTCCAACGGTTGTCGGGTGTCCCGATAATTTTTTACTTTGACTGTGCATGATAACCTCTTTATTTAATGTTGGTTACATGCCCCTAAGATAGAAGATATACATTAACAACAGATCAAGATAATGCTACAGTTGTGTGACATTTTTCGGGATAGGTTACTTGTCAGGAGGGGGAAATACGCTGTTCAGATATCCTCAGGCCCAATAAAACTCAGGGTTATTCCTGAAACCGATAGCCTACGCCACGAACGGTTTCGATATAGCGGCCGGCTTCCTTCAGCTTGGTCCGCAATCTCTGGATATGGGTGTCAATTGTGCGGGAAAAAACGCCTTCTCCATGGTCCCAAATATGTTCCAGAAGGTATTCCCGGGTTTTTACCTGCCCAACGGCTTCGAGCAAAGAGGACAAAAGCTTAAATTCTGTGAGCGTGAGTTGAATAGTCTGGCCTTTCACGGTCACTTCGTGTTTGAGGAAGTCCACGCTCAGGTCGCCCTGCGTGAAACCTTCGGCGGCTCCTGCCTCTTTGTAAACACGCTTCAAGACACTGTGGATACGCAAAATCAATTCCTGGGTGTTGAACGGTTTAGTCACGTAATCGTCGGCCCCGAACTCTAGCCCCAACACACGGTCAATTTCTTGATTCCGCGCAGACAACATAATGATGGGAATTTCCCGGGTATTTTTATCTGCTTTGAGAGTGCGGCAAATTTCCAGCCCGCTCAGGCCGGGCATGTTGATATCCAGCACCACCAAGTCCGGCTTTTGAGCGCGTACGATATTTAAAGCCGACTCCCCATCGGCAGCGGTAAGGACTTCAAAAGGCTCATCCCTAAATTGAGACTTCAAAAGGCTCAATATATCCGGGTCGTCATCAACCAGCAACAGAGAGTGACGTCGTACTTTTTGGGAAAGATTCGCTGTCATGAGTTTTCCATTCTAGATATCAAAATATAGGAATGCCTTTATCCAGTCTAAACGGTAAATAGGCCTTGGGCACTGAAAAAATTCAAACAATCGTCAATAATCCAATCCAAATGCGAGAGTAGCCCATGGTCCGAATCCACCTCTTTCAGGCTAATCCAGGGGTGTTTCCGGGCAAAATTCCGGGATTCTTCAATGTCTACGGTATCATCGTGGACACCATGGACAATTCGAGTGGGCACCGGCCTTTCGTATTCTACCCCCTCCCATTTTTCCGCATCCTCAAAAAGGCCCAGATCCAACTCCATGGTTTTATTGTAACGGTAATTAAAAACCCGAATCAATCCTGTCTCGCCCGCCCCTTGAATTTCCCCTGCTAATGCCGACCGCCACCTCTTAATAAAGTTGAATCCCGGACACATCAGGTATGCACTCTTCACTTCGGGTCGAACTTGGGCAGTTAAAGCGGCCAGATACCCTCCCATACTGCTTCCGATAAGGGCAAAGGAGGCCCCCGGAAAAGAATCCAGGATTTCTTCTATAATCCGGAGTTGCCGGGAGATCGTCAGATGCTTGAAATCACCCCCATCCAGGTCCGGAACCGTCAATGGCACACCCAACTCTGTAAACCGCTGGGAAAATGCCGTGGCTTTATGGGACTGGGGACTGGAGGCAAAACCGTGCAAATAGACAAACTGGATCGTCATAGGCGTTGCATTAATCCCAGCTCTTGGTCTGTTCGAGCATTCGCTTTACCCAGGGCAGAAACAGATAAGCGGGAAACGCGAGAAAGAAGGTCAAAGTGAAATAAGGCCCATACCCCATGGCTTCAGCCCCAAATCCCCCCGCCCAACCGGCCACCGAACGGCTGAGGGCAAAAATGGAAGACAACAGGGCATACTCGGAGGCAGTACGCTTTTTACTAACGATAGCCATCAAAAATGCCAGAAAAGCGGCAGAACCCAGCCCCCCGGTGAACGATTCCACTACGCTGGCGCCGTACATCATCAATTTGTAGTTCGTAGCCAGTTCCACACCTTCCACGCTGGGCGGAATTATAAACGCCACTCCAGCATATCCCAGATTGGAGACAGCCTGCGCCAGACCCAATACCCAGATTCCTTTAAAAATTCCAAAGCGATCCGTGAACCATCCTCCCACTAACCCTCCTGCAATCGACAGTCCCAGCCCGATGTTGACCGAAACCAATCCGATTTCGGTAGCGGTAAATCCCATGTCGACCCAAAAAGGCTTGACCATGAAGCCCATGGAAGAATCCGCCAGTTTGTAAATCAGGATAAAGATGACGATAGGAATAATAAAGGGACGCTGAGCCAGTTCGAATAAAGCTCCAAACATGGGTCCGTCATTTAAATCCTCTCGCAAGGAATGATTGTTTTCGGCATTGGAACGCTCCACGATCCGGCTGAACAAAAGAATCGCCCCCGTGAACAACAGCAGTCCCGGCCATAACCAGGGAAGCCCCTCAGAAAAATCCAGCTTCCAGTCCACCAGCCGCACCGCTCCCAGCAAGAAAAGGTAAACCAACGCCAGAGCATAAGGGTGTCGAGCTAAAAGGATCCATTCTGCTTTGACCGAGTGGACCGACCGCGTATGGTAAGGTTTCTCTTTAGGCGCCATCATGCACGCAATGCCACACAGGCACAGAATGGCGGTCCCGGCAAGGTAAGTGGCGCTCCAGGAAAGATAATCGCTGAGGATCAAAATGACACCGGCGGCCAGCATGCCGACACGGTACATGCCGTTACGAACGCCATTGGCCAAGCCCAATTCGTTCTTTTCCAGCATTTCGATGGTGTATCCGTCGATGGCAATATCACTGGTCGCTGAAAACACCGTAAACAAGCCGATGGCCACCCAAACCCACGGTCCGAAATCCAGGATGATCGCAAAGGCCAACAGGACCATTCCCATGAAAAAATCCATGACGAAAATCCATCGCCGGTGGTGGCGGTAATAATCAACCGCCGGAGCCCATAAGAATTTCAAAGTCCAGGCCAGACCCAGCAGGCTCATAAAGCCGATTTGCCACAAATCCACCCCTTGTTGCCGGAAGTGCACGGGAAACACGTCGTAAAAAACTCCAAGGGGAAATCCCTCTGCAAAATAGAGGATACCCACCCAGTACAGTTTCGATTTGAGTAAACGGGGTTTTTCTTCCAACAGAGGTTCGGGAGTTGAGGGTTTCAGAGTATCAATGAGGCAGGGTTTCTCCTGAAGCCACCTCATCTTGATCAGGCGGGAGCAGTTCCCTGGGAACCGCAGACAGATCCTTTATCACTTTAAAAGTATATAACTTTAAAGCACCTTTTGCCGACACAAAAATCACTCTGACATGAAAATTGTTTGGTATCGATTTCGCGCAAAATTATAGGGTTTTCCTAAAACAAACCCTTATAATTAGTATAGGGACTATTAAGCCTATATTGATCGTTTCAATGGAAATTCATGACCGATTCTAAAACCAAAATTTCCAACACACTGTTTAACAACCGGCAGTTATTCCTGCGTTACAATCAGTTCAAAATCCACCGTATCCTGGAAACGCTTTCCGCAACCGACCGTTTGGTTTTCACTCTCATCCCCCGCTTGCTGCATATCAATCAAAAAGGCCTTCCCGGTTACATTCAGGACGGTGTCCCCTGCGGAATTTATAATTTTAAAATAGATCGGGAATGCCAATTGGCAGCGGAGCGCCTGTTCCCGAACATCATTATGAGAGGCGGCGAAAACCATTCTTCGTTTATCGATACCGTGTTACTGATGGGAAGTACGGGCTCCATGGCCCAAAGTCAAAAATCCGACCTGGACTTTACCCTGTTCGTCGACAAGCAAAGCATCTCTCCCGAAAGACTAAACCTATTTGGCCAAAAGCTGAAGTTGCTTGAAGAATGGACTTGGAATACCTTCAACCTTGAAATCCATTTTTTCAATAACGACATCCTCGATGTCAAAAATAATATCTTCGGAGAAAGTGATTCAGAAAGTACCGGATCCGCCCAGGCGAAACTCTTAAAAGAGGAAATGTACCGTACGGCAGTTATTACTGGCGGAAAAATCCCTTTCTGGTGGATCGTACCTCTTAATACGGACGATCGTCTGTATAGAAACCTGTGTCAACTGGTCCAAACCAATCAAACTCTTTTGAATCCGGATGACTTCCTGGATATCGGCAACGTGGATGACATTTCTCAAGGCGAATTCTTTGGCGGGTCGATATGGACCTTGATAAAATCGTTCAAAGCTCCTTTCAAAACTCTCATTAAGATGAGCCTGCTCGAAGAGTACATGTTCAACAATACAAAATCCAACCTACTTTGCCATGATATTAAGAAAAAAATATTCGGCGGCGTTCCTTACGAAAAAATTGATGCCTATAAAAACCTCTTTGAAAGAGTGGAAAAATACTTTCTTACTACCAAGACCGAACATGAAGTAGACGCTCTTCGCATTGCTTTTTATTTAAAAACAGGATCCAAGGTCAATAATTACGAACTGATTCATGGAAGTATGGAGCCCAACAAAAAAATGCTGATCGAGCTGATTAATCGTTGGGATTGGAATTCGGAAAAAGTGGAAAACCTCAATTCGTATCTAAATTGGCAAATGATGAAAAAAGTAGCTCTGGGAAACCGGATGAACCAGATATTGATGAACTCCTACAAAAAAATCTCAGAAGCCAACACCCAACTGGGACCCGGGAAAAGCCTGATTACCGAAAGAGACACACATCTTCTGGGACGCAAACTGTTCAGTTTTTACCGCAAAGCGCTTAACAAAGTGGAAAACCTATTTGCACTGGTCGACGGAGAAACCAGTGAGAAAGAATTGACATTCTTGTTGCACCAGACCAGTCCCGCGGATAAGGGAACCTGGTATCTCATTCGCGGTAAAACTCTGGCTCTCCTGGAACTGATCCCTCCGGAGAATATAATTAAAAAAGCTTCCACACTGCAGTTTTTGATCGCATTCACCTGCTTTAACAACCTATACAGCGATGACACCATCCTATTATTACGGGCCGAGCAACAGTCGATCAAAGATCAGGATCTGGGAGCTCTGCTAAGAGATCTGTCCAGTTTTATGGCGCAGGTTAATATCGCCGATATCCCGAACAATGATTTATTGGCCCCTGCACACATCAAACAGGCCTTCGTCATTGTGGACTTTGGAAATCCAATTCCCAGAGAAATCACTATAGGAAATATCAACGAATGCAAAACCAACAAAGAATATTCCAACTACATCATCAAGCGCTTGGATCGAATTCGAAGTGTAGTCACCATTTACCTTACTTCATGGGGGGAGTTGTTCTGCAAAACATATTCGGGTATAAATTGTATGGGGCGGTGTCTTAAAGACATTCTACCTCAAACGTCCGGCCAGGTGCTGGACAACCCCGATTATTTGAAAATATTTGTGCCGGGGAGCCGCAGAGACACCATGAACCTTTTTTGGGTAAATACTTATATCTTGAAATCTTTAAAGTCGGGCATTTCAAAAAGAGAAGCATCACCTTCGTCGAAGTAAACCATGATGATGACGTCCGCTATTAAAACAGCCGCATAAATACAAGTGTTTTTCTGTTATCGGATCGGAAAACCTAATGTCAAATATTGAAGAAATCCTTTCCCTCACATTAAATAATGCTACTCAGGATGGCGTTAATTTCAAATCCTATGATCTCAGCGGCATCAGCCTGAATGGAATATCGTTTATATTTTCCGTTTTTACAGAATCCAATTTCAACCGGTCGGAGCTGGTTGAAATTAATTTTTCCCAATCCAACCTTAAGAATACCTGCTTTAAAAACGCAAAAATAAAAAATGTCAACTTTACCTCCTCCAACTTGGAAAACGCAGATTTCGAAGGCGCTACTCTGATCAATTGCATTTTTAAAAACGCTAAGCTTGAAAATTCAAATTTTGCCTCGGCACAGATCAAGGGATGCCAACTGCGGGGCTGTAATTTGAGCCGCAGCAATCTTTCGTCATCAAAAATTCAGAACAGCGACCTGAGTTTCGCGCGATTGATGTACACCTATGCCAAGTCCACCGACATCTCCGGCTCTCGCTTAAATGGCATCAATGCCCGGGGTTCTGATTTCGGGTTCTCCAAAATCAGCAACACCGATCTCCGGGGAGCCATCTTAAAATATTCCGACTTCAACTCCTGCACGTTTAAGGGAGTTAAACTCTCGCACGCGGAAATGGTGGGATGCGAGTTAAAGGATTCTTTCTGCAAAGGAATTGATATGGAAGAAATAAACCTGGAAGGAGCCGACCTGACCTACGCCAATCTGGAAGAAGCCAATCTGAAAAACGCTTTTCTCCTCGAAGCCAACCTCCACGGCACCAACTTCAGCAAAGCAAACCTCAAGGGCGCCTATCTGGTGGACGCCAATATTTCGAAAGCCCTGCTCAAGGAAGCCATTTTGGATAACACGATTCTAGAGTAGAATACTCTGGATTTTTTTATTCCCCCGATAGGCGTACCATGACAGTATTTTTGTTACTATTGCATTTTGCAGTAATTTTGTTCGTGGTGATCGGGTTTCCGGTCGCGTTGATCACGAACCACCGTAGGTTTCGTTTGATCCATGCCGGAGTCCTCGCCTTTATCACCCTGCTGATGATCCTGCGAATTCCCTGTCCTCTAACCGTTCTCGAAGAAGGTTCAACGGGAGAATCCTACGAGGGCTCCTTTCTCGCCACCTGGTTGAACCGAATCATTTATGTCGAATGGTTCACCCCGCAATCGGTTTTTATCATTGATATGGTTTTCGCGGTGCTCGTCTTCTCTTCTTTTTGGTGGTGGCCCTTGAAAAGAAAATCATCTGGTGAGGATAAGATTACTTCGGAGAAGTAGCCGGCGTCACGCACCGGAATCCGACATTTTCGAAATATTCATCGGGTTTGGCTTCCGTGCGGTAAAACATGTAGCGGTACGCCTCCAGAAAATAGTGTCCGCCCTTCTGAAATCCGTTGCCGCGAAGCACCTTGAATTCTTTCCCGAATTTTTTGAACTGGTAATCATTTCCTGGATACGGCTGATACCAGCTCGAAGTCCATTCCATGACATTTCCAGCCATGTCAAAAACATGATAGGGGCTGACGTCTTTCGGATAACTGCCGCCTGCCGCAAGCGCCTTGGCGCCGTCGATCCCAACATTGGCCCAGCCTTTTTGATACTCATCGCCCCACGGAAACAATCTGCCGTCGGTGCCCCGCGCCGCCTTTTCCCACTGCTCCTCGGTCGGCAACCGCTTGCCGGCCCAAAGCGCATAGGTCAACGCTTCCCGCCAGGTAACGTTGGTGACCGGGAGGTCCTTTTCTCCTTCAGGAAAACGGCCGTCCTCCCAATGGCCGGGAAGTTCGGGGAATTGCGTGGAGTCGATAAATTTCTTATATTCGCGATTGGTCACCTCATACTGGTCGATGTAAAACGCATCGAGATAAACCTTGTGCTCCGGATGCTGGTCTTTGTAGAGGGGTTTGACGGTGCCGATTTTAAGGTGGGTGTTCTCCGGGTCGGTGCGGTTGGTCCCCATAATGAATTCCCCGGCGGGAATCATCACCATTGCCTTGCCATCCACTTTGGAACTTATTTTGGGCGGCAGAGGATCCGGTGCCCTTTCACAAGCGAACAGAAAAGCAACAACGATAAAAAATACGCAAAGGACGCGCTCGTTATACACAAACATTCAGAGAAACCTTCGGGAATGCCGCTGCCTGACGAATTTAATCTTCTTTTTCATCGTCATCATCGTCATCGTCATCGTCGTCGTCATCCTCTTCTTCCAGAGTTTTCTGGAGCTCTTCCTCTTCAGCTGCGTCCATTAATTCCTTGATCTGTTCGTAACCCGTGGCCATCCGCTGAATACTGATGAGCAGGTTGACCAGATCGGCGTCTCCCATTTCACGAATACCCGCCACCAGGGAACCCCGCTCATCATCCCCGAATTTTTCATCAAACCCATCGAACATGCTGATGATCTTGTCCTTGCAATGAAGCAGGTCGAAAAAGAAACTTTGAATTTCTATCTTAGCCATAATATTCCTTATTTTATATTGGACAAACGCCCACCGGAAATTTCCGGATATGTTCAGTTGAAAATGGAAAGCACAAAATACCACAAAAATAATGGATTATTATAACCGTTATTCCCTATGGATCATCCCCGGCAATCCTCATGCATAATGAAGCCATTGAGAAACCCACCCAATACTGCCGGGATTAATTTTTGTTTCAAGGAAACTATTGAATTATAATAGATAAGTCAATACATAGATTACTTTTCAGATAATCAGGGAGTATCTGCTAACCTCTAACTTTATTGGATTTGATGAATGGCTGAAGGAGAACGTTTTGTGGACAACGGTGACGGCACCGTCACCGATACCAAATACAAACTGATGTGGCTGAAGATGGACAGCTATCAGAAAAGAGGCAAATGGTGCAGTTGGAAAGGAGCTCACAAGTTCGTCGCCCGGCTGAATGAAAAGAAATTCGCCGGACACGAAGACTGGCGCCTGCCCAAAAGCCAGGAATGTCGCAACCTGTACGACCACGATAGCAAGAACTACGACTTTAACGATGATATCGTTCACATCGACTACGCGTTTCCCGAGGGATGCGGGTCCACCTACTGGTGCATCGAGGAAAGCGGCATCAACGCCATGGCCTATAATTTCTACAGCGACCGCGGTTACCATATTCGAAAATCTACGAAGGAGGCGGCCAACATGTCATGCCGACCCGTTCGGACGGCGGGAAAAGCTACTGTTCAGGGACGAACATCAGCCACCGGCCGCAGTCGGCGGGAATAAGGGAGAAAACCATTTCCAATTCGATAGACATTCAAGCGGCCAATCCACCGGGCTTACACCGTGCCACGGTAGCGGAAATTCATTTGTCGAACCTGCGGCACAATGTGCAGGCCCTGCGCTCTTTACTCAAACCCGGCGTCCAACTGATGGCCGTCGTCAAGGCCAATGCCTACGGTCACGGCGCCCTGCCCTGCACTCAGGCAGTGCTCGATGCCGGAGCGGATACGTTGGGAGTAGGCATCGTCTCCGAAGGTATCGAACTGAGAGAACAGGGCATCCAGGCTCCTATCCAGGTGCTGGTCGGAATTTTCCCTGACGAGGTGGATGACCTGATTCAACACAACCTGACCACCACGTTGCACAGCCGGTCGTTGGCAGAAACCCTGTCGCAACGCGCGGGCCACTTGGGGAAAGAGGTGGGGGTTCACATCAAAGTCGATACCGGAATGGGGCGACTCGGTATTGCCCCGGACCAGCTTCCCGGATGGGTCGAGTTTCTTACAAACTTAAAAAATATCCGGATTGAATCCATCTTCACGCATTTTTCTTCTGCCGACAACGCGGACCCCAGCTTTACGCAGAATCAGATCAAACGTTTTCAATCCGCTCTCGACAAACTAAAAAAAGCGAAACTTGATATCCCGCTGGCGCATTGCGCCAACAGCGCCGCCCTGCTCCAGTTTCCGGAGAGCCAGTTCGACTTGGTCCGGCCCGGAATCTGCCTTTACGGAGCGTTACCCGCCCCCGGACTGGGTCCGGTGGTAGAATCCCTGACCGCGAAGAATTCCCAATTTTCTCTGCTCCCGGTCATGCAGTGGAAAACGAGAATATTGACTATCAACTCCCTACCCAAGGGTTCCCCTGTGAGTTAC
>QIDN01000477.1 GCA_003229345.1 Nitrospirota bacterium
GGGCCATGGCGTCGGCGATGGTTTCGAGGGCTTCCTTTTTGCCGAAGAAGTCTTCGACCACGACTTTTTTATCCTCCAACTCCTTGTAATCTTCGAAGAACCGTTTCACCTCCGTCATGCGGTGGGGCGGCAGTTCGCTCATCAATTCATAATGCGCATACTCCGGGTCGTCGGCGTGCACGGCAATGATCTTGTCGTCGGCCTCGCCATGGTCGATCATTTTCATCAGGCCGATGGGCTTCGCCCGCATGATGGACAAAGGCACCACCGGTTCCTGCCCGAGCACGAGAATATCGAGCGGATCATGGTCTTCGCAATAAGTGCGGGGAATGAAGCCGTAGTTGGCGGGATACTGCACGGAGCTATACAGAATACGGTCGACGCGGATCATGCCGGTCGCCTTGTCCAGTTCGTATTTGGTCTTGGAGCCTTTGGGAACTTCGATGATGGCCGGAAAAATTTCCGGACGGTCATTGCCCAACTCTACATCATGCCAGGGACTTAACATAAGATTATTCTCTCTAAAATTTAATGACTAATAAAATTTTGACCGGGTAACAAGATAACCCGATTAAAAATAGTTGCTTGATCGGTGGTTAATATTCTAGCCACCCTTCGACAAGCTCAGGGTGACGCTGAGGAGAAATCCCCCCGGCCCCCTTTACAAGGGGGAGGCGGCGAGACACTGCAACGGGCTAGTTCAAGTGGGAGACGGAGGGGCGGCGTGTGGTACTCGTTTTGCGCGGCTTTACGGTTCTTGAGGCGGCCTTCTTCGTTTTCTTGAGACTTAACTTCTTCTTGAAACTGTGCTTGATCACTTCGTCCATCGATTCCACTGCAATGAAATTGATTTCCTTGCGAACGTTTGCCGGAATTTCCGGCACATCTTTTTCGTTGTCTTTCGGGATGATGATGTTTGCAATCTTCACACGGTGCGCCGCCAGAGCTTTCTCCTTGAGTCCACCGATGGGTAAGACCTTGCCGGTCAGAGTCACCTCACCCGTCATGGTGATATCCCGACGGACCGGATTGCCCGTCAACGCGGAGATAATTGCTACGGCGATGGTGATGCCCGCCGAAGGTCCATCTTTTGGGATGGCGCCTTCGGGAATGTGCACGTGCAGGTCCACCTTCTGATAAAAGTTTTTGGGCAAACCCAACTCCGCCGATCGCTGGCGCACATAACTGAACGCGACTTGCACCGACTCTTTCATGACGTCTCCCAGCTTACCGGTGGGTGGTGATACCTTACCTGTTCCGGGAATGGTGATGACTTCTATGTTGAGCAATTCACCCCCGAACTCGGTCCACGCCAAACCAGTGGCCACACCCACTTCCGATTCTTTCCGCTCCACGTCTTTCGAAAACTTGATAACCCCCAGGTACTTGCTCAATCCTGCCGGCTTTAAATCAATGGACGTTTTCTTGCCTTTCTCGACCACCTGCGTCGCGGCTTTGCGGCAAAGCGTACCGATTTCTCGCTCGAGACTGCGCACCCCCGCCTCCCGCGTGTACCCCTGTATGACCGCCTGAAGTATGGTTTTGCTGATCTTCAGGTTGCGGGTGGTCAGGCCGTGTTCCTTCAATTTTTTGGGCACCAGAAATTTAGTGGCAATGGATAGTTTTTCCTCCTCGGTGTAACCCGTGAGGCGAATGATTTCCATGCGATCCTGCAACGGCTGTGGGATGGTGTGCAAAACATTGGCGGTGCAGATGAATAACACCTTCGACAGATCGTAATCGACTTCGAGAAAATGATCGTTGAAGTTGCTGTTCTGTTCCGGGTCGAGTACTTCCAGCAGGGCCGAAGAGGGATCGCCGCGGAAGTCCATACTCATCTTGTCCACTTCATCAAGCAGGAATACCGGGTTGAGCGTTCCGGCCTTTTTCATACCTTGGACAATTTTCCCAGGCATCGCACCGATATAAGTGCGCCGGTGGCCTCTTATCTCCGCTTCGTCGCGTACGCCGCCCAGGGAAATGCGTACGAACTTGCGTCCCGTGGCGCGAGCGACGGATTTCCCCAGAGAGGTTTTACCCACACCGGGAGGACCTACCAGACACAGAATCGGGCCTTTCATATTTTTTACCAACTTCATGACGGCCAAATGCTCAACGATGCGTTCTTTGACTTTTTCCAGACCGTAATGGTCGTCGTCCAGAATTTTTTGCGCCTGTTTCAAGTTGACCTTGTCGGAACCGGGACCTGCCTTCCAGGGTAAATCGACCAACCAGTCGATGTAATTGCGGACCACCGTGCCCTCGGCGGACATGGGTTGCATGCCTTCGAGACGCCGCAATTCCTTGCCCGCCTTTTCGTTGACGTCCTTCGGCATCTTGGCTTTTTTGATTTTCGCCGCCAACTCGTCGAAGTCGGATTTGAATTCGTCGCGCTTTCCCAGTTCCTTCTGGATCGCCTTCATCTGCTCATTGAGATAAAACTCTTTCTGACTGCGCTCCATCTGCTTGCGTACGCGGCCGTGTACCCGTTTCTCTATCTTGAGAATTTCCATTTCTGATTTCAGGCTGGTGATGATTTTGTTCAGGCGGTCTTCGGGACTGAACGTATCCAGCATGTCCTGCTTTTCGGCGATTTGAAACACCATGTAGGATGCAATGGTGTCGGCAAAACGGTGCGGCTCGGTGATGTTGGAGATGGCGGTGATGGATTCGAGAGGGATTTTCTGGTTGAGTTTGGCGTACTGCTCGAACTGCCCCTCGATACTGCGCATCAGGGCTTTGAGTTCCGGAGTGACTTGGACGTTTTCCTCAATGCGGGCCACTTCCACTTCATAGTAATTGGGGTTTTCCTCGAACCCGATAATGCGCCCTCTCTGCATGCCTTCCACCAGCACTTTCATGGTGCCATCGGTGAGCTTCAGGATTTGCAGAATATTCGCGAAGGTTCCCGTTTCGTAAATGTCGCTGGGTTTGGGATCGTTGATATTGGCATGGCGTTGAGCGGAAAGGAAAACGCTTTTCTGTTCCGCCATGGCTTTTTCCAACGCGCGGACGGATTTCTCCCGCCCGACAAACAGGGGAATAACCATGAAAGGGAACACCACGATATCCCGGAGCGGGACGAGGGGAAGCACCAGACGTTCTGCACTCATATTCAGCTCGCCTGTTGCTGGTTGGCGTAGACCAGTAGCGGCTGTTCTCTCTTGCTGATAACTTCTTCGTTGATGACGACTTCCTCGATATCTTCACTCGAAGGCAGGTCGTACATGATATCGAGCATGATATCTTCGAGGATGGACCGGAGACCCCGCGCACCGGTTTTGCGCTTGAAAGCCTTTTCGGCGACCGCGCGAATGGCGCCGTCGGTGAATTTCAGCTTCACATTTTCAAATTCGAACAACTTCTTGTATTGCTTGACGAGTGCATTCTTCGGTTCCGTCAACACTTTCACCAAGCCCTCCACGCTGAGCTCGCTCAAGGTGGCGGTGATGGAAAGGCGTCCGACGAATTCCGGAATGAGTCCGTATTTGAGCAAATCTTCCGGCTCCACCTGCGCCAGAGTTTCAGATATATCCTTGGATTCTTTGGTAACCAGCTCCTGACCGAATCCGAGCATCTTTTTGCCGATGCGATTGCGGATGATCTTGTCGAGGCCCACGAAAGCGCCGCCGCAGATGAACAGAATGTTGGTGGTGTTGACCTGCAGGAATTCCTGATGCGGGTGTTTGCGGCCACCCTGCGGAGGTACACTCGCCTGGGTGCCTTCGATGATCTTCAGCAAGGCTTGTTGCACGCCCTCGCCGGACACGTCGCGAGTGATCGACGGGTTCTCGGATTTTCTGCTGATCTTGTCCACTTCGTCGATATAGATAATGCCGCGCTCGGCTTTCTCCACATCGTAATCCGCCGCCTGCAAAAGTTTGAGAATGATGTTTTCGACATCCTCACCCACGTAACCGGCTTCGGTCAGCGTGGTGGCGTCGACGATGGTAAACGGCACGTCGAGGATTTTAGCCAGGGTCTGGGCCATCAGCGTTTTTCCGGAACCTGTGGGGCCAATCAACAGCACGTTGCTTTTCTGCAGTTCGACATCATCCAGATCCACATTGGAATCGATGCGCTTGAAATGATTGTGAACAGCAACGGACAATATCTTTTTGCACCGCTCCTGGCTGATGATGTACTGGTCGAGGTGCTTGAAAATCTCCTTGGGCTTGAGCAGGTGTTTGAAGTCTTCGCTCTTTTCCTGAGCCCACTCCTCCACCATGATCTCGTTACACAACTCGATGCACTCGTCACAGATGTAAACCGTGGGGCCCGCGATCAGCTTTTTAACTTCCTCCTGGCTTTTACCACAGAAAGAACAACGGTAATTTCCAGAAGCGGAGCTTTTCTTTGCCATTCAGTCCTCCAATTGTGTTGGGATGCCCCGTCCAATCGGTTGATGGATTTTATTTTTTATCTTTCTTGTCCTTACCCTTGGGCGTATCGATGCGGTTGGTGATCACATTATCGATAATACCGTACTCTTTGGCTTCTTCGCCGGTCATGAAATTATCCCGCTCCGTATCCTTGCGGACCTTATCCTTGGGCTGGCCGGTATGCTTGGCCATAATGTCATCCAGTCTCTCCCGAATCTGTGAAATCTCCTTGGCCTGAATCTGGATATCGGTGCTTTGGCCCTGAAATCCGCCGGACGGTTGGTGAATCATGATCCGGGAATTGGGCAGGGTATAGCGTTTTCCCTTGGTACCGGCGGCCAGCAACAAGGCGCCCATACTGGCGGCCTGCCCCAGGCAGATGGTCTGCACATCCGGCTTGATATACTGCATCGTATCATATATTGCCAGCCCGGAAGAGACGTTCCCGCCGGGGCTGTTGATGTAGAGATAAATGTCCTGATCCGGTTCGTCGGATTCCAGAAACAGCAATTGCGCGATGATCAGGTTGGCCATATGGTCTTCCACCTGAGTTCCTATGAAAATAATACGGTCCTTCAGTAGACGGGAATAGATGTCATAAGACCGTTCGCCGCGGCTGGTCTGCTCGACCACTATCGGCACCAGTTGGTTCGTAATCGAATTGTAATGCTCGCTACTTGTCATCTATTTTTTCGCTTTCTGTAAAGGATGGTTGGATCAGATTGGACCTGTTCAAAAACCCGGCACCATGTACCGAAAACAGGTGATAGAGCATGCCTGGCTAGCCGGTCGAAAACTCGGTATCTTCTTTAATTATTGACTTCTAACTCACTTCTGTCAACCATTTCTTCGGTTACTTTTACCTGGTCGATCAGCTCGTCCAGAGTTTTCTCGCGTCGCATCCGGGAATGCAATCGCAACAGGGCTCCCGATTCGGACCACTCCTTTTTCAGCTTCTTCAGGTTGCTTCCCATCATCTGCGCAAAGCTGGTCATCTCCCGGTTGAGGTCCTGCTCGCTGACCTCGATGTTGAAATCGTCGGACAATTGCCCGATGACCAGTTCCTGCTGGAGGATTTTGACGGCTCCCTCGCGGTGCTTCTTTTCATCTTCAGGAGTGATCGTGTCGGCGGTCAAAGCGCCTTCCGCTGAGGTGTCGACGGGATTGCCGGTGGCGGCCTGTTTTTCCTTATTCACCATGAAGGCTATCTGCTCCTTCACCAGCTTTTCAGGAATGTTGATGGGATTGGCCTCGCCCAGCTTCTCCTCCAATTCTTTGCGGGAGACTTTTTTGGCCTGACTGCGCTCGAAGGCCAGTAAATCGTCGCGAAGGCCCTGGCGCATTTCCTCGAGATTGTTGTAAACCTTTTTAGGGTCGGCGGTCTGGGCGAATTCGTCGTTCAATTCCGGCAACTCTTTGATCTGAATTCCTTTCAGGAGCACCTTGAACTCGACCTCCTGGTCGGCGATGGCGGTATTGGGGTGGTCCTTCGGCATGGATAGCTGAAAGGTCCGTTCCTCCTCCAACTGCATGCCGGTGACTTGTTCGTCAAACCCCTCGACCAGATTTTTGGCACCGATTTGGATAACGTAATCCTTGGCGGAACCTTCCTTGATGGGCTGGCCGTCGACAGTGCAGTCGAAATCAATGTTGATGAGATCATCCTTCTGCGAGGCGCGGTCGGTCACCTGCACGGATTTCGCCTTCTGCTGACGATAAGCTTCGATCATCTTCTCGACATCTTCATCGGTGATTTTCGGAATTTTCAGACTGACTTCCAAATTCTTATAATCATTGATCTCTATGGGCGGCAAAACTTCGACGTTGGCTGTCACAGTGATGTCCGTGCCCTCTTCGGCATTGATCTCGACGACGGACGGATCACCCATCGCCCGCAATTTGTTATCCTGGATGCCCTGGGAGATACTGTCCGAGACCATCTGCGTCAGCACTTCCTGTTTGACCTCCGGCCCGAAGCGCTTTTCCATGATGGATGCCGGAACCTTGCCGGGGCGGAATCCAGGAACCTTCACCTCGCGGCCCAGCTTCTGATAATAGGCTTTGAGCTTGGACTGGTAATCGCTCAGCGGAATTTCGATCTTCAGCTTGCGGTTGCAGGCGTCAATCTCCTCAACTTCGCATTTCATAAGTATTTGTATTTTATAGGGTTAACATTCCAATGCGAAGGGGGGGATTCGAACCCCCACGGTTGCCCACTGGTTCCTAAAACCAGCGCGTCTGCCAGTTCCGCCACCCTCGCGTTTAGTGAGTTACCGATTAAATCACCTTTTATCAGGCGTGTCAAACCGTGACCCCGCGCGAAACATTTTGAAAATAGGCCTGATAAAATGCAGGGTCAAAATAGTCGTTGCCAAACATTCGGGAATGCTCCACTATTCGACTGTCCTTCCAGATAGAGCTGTTCGTCCAATACCTTTAACCTGATTCAAGGGGGGTATTTTATGACCAACAAGTTCGTTTCATTCTTAATTCTTATAGGTTTTGTCATGGGTTTAGGGATCACGCCTGCGTGGTCCGGGGAAGACGAAGCCATCGCCAATGAGCTCACCACCCTGCTCAAATCATCACGCGCGGTTTTGGTTCAAAACAAACCTCTGATTAAGAATCCTCAAAAAGCCGGTATCGACGTCAACAAGTTTCTGGCCATCACTTACAGCAACTACGAAAAAGCCACCGGCAAAAAGTTCAAGAAAGGCAGTGGAAATGTAGGCAAGGCTCAGGACCAACTGATTGAAGCCATCAAACAAGTAGTCGGTGAGGTGGTCAGCGGCAAAGACACGGCACTGGACCCGCAGGGGCGTTTTCTACCGGCTATCTTTGCCCGGAAAGCAGCAGCCAAGTTCGGCCAGGTTTCGGGAGGTCACATGACCCTGAAACTCACCACACGCGATGAATACCTGGTGAATGCTTCCAATAAGGCCGATGCCTGGGAAAAGGGCGTTATCAATGGGAAATTTCTGAAACAAGGCTGGAAAAAGGGGAAATCTTTCTCCCAAGTGACTAAGCACAATGGTAAAAAGGCGTTTCGCCTGATTTCGCCCGAGTACTACAAGAAGGGTTGCATGGGTTGTCACGGCGGTAAAAACGGTGCCAAGATTCACGCCAGTAAAATGCCGGGCCTGGAAGGCCAACTGGGCGGCGCTATCAGCGTATCGATTTACAAGTAAAACAACGAGCAAGAAAACTCTTTGGACGGAGCACTCACAGAGGCTGAACCTTCAAGTACTTAACACCCCCGAACCACATCAACCTTTGTCCCATCTGGAAAAATCATTTAGAAACCGGAGCCTCCCCAGGCTCCGGTATTTTTTCGCCCGCTCTTTGCCCTTCTGTAGATGCGAAAATCAAATACTGAGGCTCGCGGCGTTCCTCTGAAAATATGGTATATAGGATAGAAGTTTGATATTCCGATATTACTGAAAGGATGATTCTTTCAACAAAACTTTAGGATGGAGGATCAGGCCATGGCACAAACCATTTATCTCGTCACCAATCGGAATTTGATCGATGCCAAAGATGGAAAAATTTGTTTCGGAAAAACCTTCAACAAGAAAGGGGCTCACGAACTCCGGTTGGCGAAAATCACCGGAACTCCCTCCAACTGGAAAATGGAGTTGATCCCGGAAACCAGCAAAAAAAATCCACCCAGCAAAAAAACATTTGTCGAACTTTTAAAAAAAATGCGTGCCCAAAAAAGGAACTGCCTGTTCTTCGTTCATGGCTTCAACAACATGGTGGAGGATGTAGTCGACCGTTGCATGGGGTTTCAGAAAGCATTCAATGTCGAAGTGGTGGCCTTTTCCTGGCCCGCGGATGAGGGTATCGTGGGAGCCACCAATTACCGCTCGCAAAAACTGGAGGCCCAGCAATCGGTCTACGCCTTTGATCGCACTTTGAAAAAATTAAACGAATATCTAATTGAATTCGCCGAGGAACGATGCGAGTTGACTTTCAACCTCGCTCTTCACAGCATGGGCAACTACCTGTTGAAAAATTTCATGAAATCTTCCGAACATGCAAGAGACGCACTGATTTTCGATAATGTGATCCTGATGGCGGCGGATACCAACAACGAAGGTCATGCCGATTGGGTGGACCGTCTTCAACACCGCACGCGCATTTATATCACCATCAACGAATACGATTCCGCCCTCAAGTTATCGGCGATGAAATTCGGAAAATTACAAAAGGTCCGACTCGGACACTACACCAAAAACCTGTTATCGACCAAAGCGGTGTATCTGGACTTCACCCATGCCAACGGAGTAGGCGACGATCATTCTTATTTTGAAGGGGATCTGCTGGAGGACAACCCCGACATCAAAGAAATTTTTAAAAAGGTGCTCAATGGCCAGACCGTAGAGGAAACACTGGAATACGATCCTCATTCGCGGCTACATCGCGTTCCCTGATTGCAGGTGCGCACACATCTTCATTCATAAGTATAAGGATGAAGAGCGTAAACTCTGATGGCAAATTGCGCAGTTACGGTTTGCGGAGTTTGATTTTGCGGTCGGCGGGGACGAGGCGGGTTTGCGGGAGATAATAACCTTTGGGCACGGTGGTATTGGGATACACCAATGACTCCTTGCCCAGCAGAACTGCCGGGGACAACACGGCGTTGCATCCGACTTCCACATAATCACCCAGCACCGAGCCGAACTTTGAACGCCCGGTGTGGATTTCCTCACCGTCCACCTCCATCAGGATGCGCGGGAAGAGCATGTCCCTTTTATTTTCAGGTGACCGGAACTCCAGGTTGGCGAGGCGCGACCCGGCGCCGAGGTTGACGTAACTGCCGATGATGCTGTCACCGATATAATTAAAGTGTCCTACCTCGGTGTGGTTCATGAGGATGCTGTTCTTGATTTCGGTGTTGTGCCCGAGGACGCAATGATCACCCACCACCACATTGCCGCGCAGGTAGGCGCCCTGGCGGATTTCGCATCCCTTACCGATAAGAGCCGGCCCCTTGATGATCGCCGAAGGCTCCAGCACAGTTCCTTTATCCAGAAAAATACCCAGCGGTTCCAGAAGTACGGGCTCTTCAATTTCCACCCACCGCTCAACATAACACGCCGGCTCGTTCAAACGAGACAACGTATCATTCTGCGCCAGCATCAATCCGTCGAGAGACTGTACCTCCCGGATATCCGGCAAACCGGCCATGGCATCACCCACGGATTGCTTCAGCGTGTCCAGCGGTTGCCAGGGTGTTTCAATGCCCTCAAACCAATGCTTATAGGCAAATTCGTCGAGGTGATCGTAAAAGTTTTTCAGATCCATCACACAATGACCGGAATACGGTTTTCAGAACGTGCCGGCATCACTCCGGCGCACTGGTAATATACCACGATCCCAGCGGGGTCAGCCGCCAGCCCCCGGCGGACGGTTGCACAAGCTTCTGTTTCGCCATCTCCATCAATACCCGCTGGGCTGAACCGGTAACCTGGGTCTCCTGCAGAGGCTGAGCCGCGATCCGGCTGAGCAGGTCCAATTCCATTTTATAATGGTGGCTGTCCTGGTTTTTGAGCGCAGTAAAGAGGATACGCACCGCCTGCTCGCCGATCGCTTTTAATGCCGACGCATCACCTTTGGCCCCGCGCAGGTTGACGCTGATCTTGTTTTCGGTGCCGGAATTGCGGACAAACACCCCCGCCTGATTCCCCTTGGGCGAAGCCAGAGAAATGTATAGCATATCCTTGTCCTCCCGGAACGGAATCACCCGGCCCCGGTAATCGCGTTCGCGTCCGGACCTCAGAATGCATTTGCGAACCCGATGCCAGACAGCAGAGCTGTTACAGAATTTCTCCTGATGAATATAATACACATAACGGGTGCCCTTGAACCCTGGAGCAAACGGCTTCTCCAAACGTGTGTAATACCTGGCAACCGATTGACCACCTAAAAGAAACTGGGAAGCCGCGAACGTATTCAGGGCGCTTTTCAACCCGTTGCCGCAAAACACGGGCATGCCATCTTCCTGTCCCCCATCCATCCAGCCCAACGTGATATTGTGACCCGTCTCTTCGCTTCCCACCGCGAAGGGAAAATCCCTGAATCCATGGTTACCGATACGCGCTTGATCGATTTGTGCCTCCAGTTTCTGCAGGGCCGACACATCCAGTGCATCGGATTGTTTCAATCGCGCCAATCGCTTTTTCAAGGCCGCAGCTTTGGCTCCTTTGAAGCCTTTCAACCGCGTTTCGATAATCAACAATGCAATGCGCAACAGCACCCATTTGTCGCCAACGGGAGACAACTGCGGTTTGAACCCCAGCCGAGCCACCGCCCGCAAGGTATTGAGATCACTTTCGACAGTATTGATATAAACCGTGTCTTTGTATTTTTCAGGATCGCGCTTCATCAGGTACTCAGCCTGCAAGTACGCCGTTTCGTCACCACTCAGCACCAGCAGGCAGTCCTTGTTGGGATGATAGTCCAGCCGATAAAAACGGTCGCCATCGGCATCGAACACCGCCCCGCTGAGGCGGAGTTTTCCCGAGCGCAATTTGCCTCTATGCTTCTTGCCCAGCTCGAACAATTTCAGGATGGCGGCGTGTCTTGTGAACATCCCGGAGCCTTTAACCGTCATACTGCGGGAGATGGTTTTATAACCTTCCAGATCGGCCACGCCGCTCCGCAGGTTGACGTCGCCATTCAGGCGGTTATTCAGTTCGATGACTTTTCCAAATCCGGCCTTCTTGAATACCTCTGCGGCAATGCCGGTGAGCGACCCGCGTGCCGGGTCCACCACCAGGAGTATGTCCTGAAACGAGACATCCCGGCTCCAGGAGTTTTCTTCGTCCAGCGAAAAGCGCCGAAACAAATCGAGGGCTTCTTTTCGTTTATCGATTCGCTTGCCTGTTAAGGGTTTGTTGCGGATGGAACCGAGAGACAAGAGAGTGCGGGTCAAAGTAATATCGTTTTCCGGCAGGAGTTTCATACCCCGGTGAGCGAGAAATATTTTGATCCCGTTCTGGTCTTTCGGATTGTGCGAAGCGGTAACCATGAAAGCACCTCCAGCCTGCTGGTACAGCATAACCATGGGTGCCAGAGGGGTCGGCACCACACCCAGGACCAGGGCGTTAATTCCGGCCTTACGGATGCCCCGGACTACCGCGCCGGTGTATTTCCCCTGGGTATCGCGCGGGTCCCAGCCCACGACACAGGCATCGCCACGCTTGAGTTGCTTGTCGCGGATCAACGAAATCATGTGAGCATAGGCATAGCGCTCCATGAACTCGTCGGTCATCACTCCCTGGTCCAAAAAAGCCTGGAGCGGGGACAGACCCTTCAGTGCGGGATCGTTGGACGGACGCACTTCCCGGCGAATACCATCGGTACCCTGCAAGCGGAAGCGACGCGGGAATGAAGGCTTTGGGGAGGTCATGAGTTTAAGTGAACGATTTGGAAAATCAGGGAAGGACAAAGATCAATTAATGCGGAAATTGTAACATGAAAGGCCCGAACGGATAAACCGTTCGGGCCCTTCAGACAGGCAATACTCGCCGGCCTTTTATACAGGAAGCCACTTTTTCAATCTACGCCGAAGAGTAGAATGCCTCTCGGCAAAACCCTATATGAAACGTCTGGCTTATCAATTTTTGCAGAAGCCGTACGCTCGAATCAATTGTTTGGAAAGCGCCCCTTTGGATAAATCCACATCCTTATTACTACAAGGAACAGAGGCATCTCCCTCTAAAAACATTGCCATGGAATCTTCCGGAACGTCCTCCGATTCATCCATTTTTTGGGGTTCATCCAGTAATTTATCAACCAGCTTTTTGCCGTCCAAAATGTAATCGTGCTGGCAAAGAAAATCCAACATGTCCATCTGCTTCAAAATCTTGAGACAGTTACGAACGCTGTTCGAGTTGATGATGGCCCGGTTGATTTCCAACCATAAAAATTCCGCCAGTTCTTTTTTATTGCGCTCTTTCATTTCCTACACCTCTTCTCTTCCAAAATCCAAGTAGCAGAATAACCCTTCTCCTCGTATCAAAATCAGTCTAACCATCCGATATCACAGCGAAGTTATAGTTATGTCACAAGTTCGAA
>QIDN01000350.1 GCA_003229345.1 Nitrospirota bacterium
GTGACGCCCGATCAGATATTGATCGACATCAACGCCTATCCCATCGGCAGTGAATCGCAGGAGGGCATGAACTTCAGCCTGGAATCGCTGAACAGCTTGCCTCGCATCAAGGCGATTCACCCGGATTTGAAAACCAGCATCGGCGTCGGCAACCTGACGGCGGGCCTTGGCCAGAAGCCGTACATGCGGAAAGTGCTGACCAGCGTGTTTCTCGACGAGGCGCGGCAAAGAGGGCTGGATTGCGCCATCCTCAATCCCAATCATTACGTGCCGGTGGAGAGTCTGCCTCCGGAGGATGTCGAACTGGGCCGCAAAATTATTCTGGAACATGATATGGACGCGTTCGAGCGTCTTGAGGCTGTGGCGGTCAAAAAGAAAACCGGTGCGGTGGCTAAGAAGCACAATTACGCCGACCTGCCGCTGGAGGAAAGTATCTGTCTCAAGATCATGGACGGTTTTAAGGAAAAGACCACCGGGACGCTGGAGAGAGACGGCTGGACCTATGAATACAAGGACAAGATCGTCTTGCAGGCCGCCGAGGCCTTGGACAAACACGAGCCGTTGGACTTCATCAGTAATTACCTGATGAAGTCGATGCGGGAGCTGGGCGATGGGTTCGGACGCGGCGAAGTGAGCCTGCCGCATCTTTTGAAAAGCGCCGACGTCATGCGCAACGTCATGGGATTTCTGGAGGCGTGGATGCGCCACGCCAGCGGCGTCGAGCCGGGTGCTGCCATCGACTATAAAGGCGTGGTGGTCATCGGCACCGTCTATCAGGATGTGCACAGCATCGGCAAAGATCTCGCCAAAACACTGCTTGATAATTACGGGTACCGGACGATCGATCTCGGCGTACAGGTGCCGCTGGAAAAATTTATCGAAACCGCGCGGGCGGAAAACGCTGATGCCATCGGCCTGAGCGCCCTGTTGGTGCAGACCTCGAACCACATGATCACCATTGCAAAAATGATGAAGGAGGAAGACTACAGCATTCCGGTATTGATCGGCGGCGCGCCCGTCAACGACCGTCATGCCGGGTATGTGGCGATGTGCGGGCAAGACAACACCGCGCAAATTTTATCCAACGTGTTTTACTGCGAAAGCGGCATGGACGGCGTCAACACCATGAACGCGCTGATGAACCGCGATCAGCTGGAATCTTTTCTGGAAACCAACCGGGAAAAACTGAAACGCAGTTATGAGCGTGCCAAGGGGATCGCGGCGAACAAGGAAAAACTGCTGGCCACTCTGGACCGTCGCAAGGTGAGTTTTAAAAAATACGAGGTGATGCAAAACGGTTACGGTGTTCACAAGGTGGAGTTCAAGCTGGACAAGCTGAAGAACGTGATCGATTCCAAAAGCCTGTTCTCCCTGAACTGGAAATTCGGCAAGCAGTCTTCGTGGAAAAAGAAGGGCATTACCTCCGAGCACTTAAAAAGTCTGCGAGAGGAATGGTTGCAGAAAGCCGATGCGAATAAATGGATCACCCCCAAGGCCCGGTTTGCGCTCCTGCCTGCGCAGTCGGAAGGGGACGAACTGATTATTTACAATCCGGAGAACCTTGAGCAGGAGCTGGGACGTATCCGATGGAATCCTGTGGTCGGCAAAGGTAAAAACGGGACCAAGGATGTGTTTTCCGTCGCGCAGTATTTTCATCACAAGGTCTCCGGGATTATGGACGTGGTGGGCTTGCAGATCACCACGGCGGGACGCAATATGGAGGCCGTGATTGCCGGTTTCAAGACCGAACATGACTCCGAGTCGGCGCTGTATCTGCAGGGGCTGGGTGACCGCGTGGCGGAAGATTTCGCTGAGTATATTCACGGATTGATGGGCCAGCGCACTGGCCGTAAAAAAGACCAACTGGGCCAGCGCTACAGTCCGGGCTATCCTGCGTTGGAAGATTTGGCCAATAATAAAGTGATTTACGAATTATTGAAAACCGAGGATTTGGGAATCACTTTGACCTCCGGAAACGAATTCGACCCGCCCAGCACCACGGCGGCAGTGGTGTGTTTTCATCCGGATGCAGGCTATTTTTAAGCAGGGGTTTTTCAATTAGAAAATAAAAGTGGATTTTGCGTGCCAAACCTCGTTACCCTGATAATATCAAACAAAATAGATGCTTAATGAGCCGTAAAAATTACCGCCGATTCAGGCAAATTTTATTTTTTAAGATAGCGCAGGGATTTATAAAACAAGTAGTTATTGTCGATCCAGGCCGTTCAAATAAAGGCTTGTAATATAGGTTCTGTTTGCTAGAATGATTAGTTGTGGAACCAGATTAAATTTTGAGCTCTTCGCCTCCCTGTGCTCGTAAGGCGTAGAGTTCGTTAAAAAAACAACAGGTTAGTTGTCTTCTATGCACCCTCTTATCGAAAGTTTAAATTATGTTTAAGCGATTCACTGAAAGAGCGAGACGAGTTATTATCCTGGCGCGGGAAGAAGCAGAGCTTTATCGACACGAGTACCTGGGCACCGAGCATATTTTGCAAGGGGTCGTTAAAGATGGAGGGGGTATTGCGATTGCGCTTCTCCAGAAGTCCGGCGCTGATCTGAATCAGATCAAAGCCGAGCTTGAAAAGAACCTTCCCCGGAGTTCCAATTCCCTGGTGATTGGCGACATTCCATTTACGTCGCGTGCCAAAAAAGTTTTGGAGTTTGCCGTAGAAGAAGCGCGTTCTCTGAATCATAACTACATCGGCACCGAGCATCTTCTCTTGGGCTTGCTCAAGGAGAAGGAAGGCGTGGCGTGCCGGGTATTGAATAGCTTCGGAACTTATTTTGACGACGTCAAAGAGAAGCTCGTCGATATGTTCAAGGAGCCGACGGAATCGGCCAAAGAAACCGGCAAGACGCCGACGCTGGACGAATTTAGCCGTGACCTGACGGCGATGGCGGTGGCGGGCAAGCTGGATCCTGTCATCGGCCGGGCAAAGGAAATTGAGCGGGTCATTCAGATTCTGAGTCGCCGAACCAAGAACAATCCGGTATTGATCGGCGAGCCCGGTGTGGGCAAGACGGCCATCGTTGAAGGGCTGGCGCAGTTGATCACCGAACGCGAAGTTCCCGATACCCTGTTTGAAAAGCGGGTGGTTTCTCTCGATCTCGGATCGCTGATCGCTGGTACCAAATACCGCGGTCAGTTTGAGGCGCGGTTGAAGGGCATCATGAAAGAGATCATTCAGAATGAGAACGTCATTCTGTTTATTGATGAGTTGCACACGCTGGTGGGCGCGGGCGCGGCGGAAGGTTCCGTGGATGCTTCGAACATGCTGAAACCCGCATTGTCGCGCGGTGAAATCCAGTGTATTGGCGCAACGACATTGGAAGAATACCGTAAATACATTGAGAAGAATGGTGCGCTGGAAAGGCGCTTCCAGCCAATCGTCGTCAACCCGCCGACGGTCGAAGAGACCATTGAGATCATTCGCGGATTGAAGGTGCCGTACGAAGTGCACCATAAAGCAAAAATCAGTGACGATGCGATTATCACCGCCGTACGGTTCGCCGACCGTTACATCAGCGACCGATTCCTGCCGGACAAGGCGATCGACGTGATCGACGAAGCAGGTTCCCGCGTGCGGTTGCGAAAAGCTTCGCAATCTCCAGAAATGAAGGAGATTCAGCGCGAGATCGATACATTGGTTCGCGAGAAGAAGGTTCGTATCGAAAATCAGGAGTTTGAAAAAGCAGTGGAGCTGCGCGACAACGAAGAAGAGTTGCGCTCCAAACTGGAAGTGGAAAAGGAAAAGTGGGATCAGGAAAACTCCATCAATGAACCGAGTATCACGGAAGAGGATATTGCCCAGGTGGTGTCCAGTATGACGGGGATTCCTCTGAACCGGATCGAAGAGAAGGAGTCTGCCCGCTTGCTTAATATGGCTGCAGAGTTGGGTAAGAAGATTGTCGGGCAGACCGAGGCTGTGGAAGCGATCTCCAAGGCGATCCGCCGTTCACGGTCCGGACTCAAAGATATGCGCCGTCCCATTGGTACCTTTATGTTCCTGGGGCCGACGGGTGTCGGTAAAACCGAGCTGGCCGGTGCGCTGGCGGAATTCCTGTTTGGTCATCGCGATGCGCTGATCCGGTTGGATATGTCCGAGTATATGGAAAAATTCAATGTTTCCCGGTTGACCGGAGCTCCTCCTGGCTATGTCGGGTATGAAGAGGGCGGCCAGTTGACGGAGAAAGTCCGCCGCAAGCCGTACTCGGTGGTGCTGTTCGACGAAATTGAAAAGGCCAATCCCGATGTGTTCCATCTGTTGTTGCAGATCATGGACGATGGGCATCTTACGGACAGTTATGGACGGAGCATCAATTTTAAAAATACGGTGATCATCCTGACCTCCAATATCAGCTCCAAAGCGTTGGACAAAGGGTCGTTGGGTTTCCACGACAACGACGCAGACATGAGTTTCGATAAAATGGAGAAGGATCTCAAGCAGGATCTGAGGAAAACTTTTAATCCTGAGTTTTTAAATCGGTTGAGCGAAATGATTGTGTTCAAGTCGTTGACGCTGGAAAACGTCACTGAAATTCTCGATATTCAGTTGAACCAGTTGAATGAGCAATTGATTCAGCAGGGATTAACGCTGGATATGACCGAGGAAGCCAAGCATTGGCTGGCCGAGAAGGGGTACGATAAGAATTTCGGCGCCCGGCCATTGAAACGGGCCATTCAGAAGCATTTGGAGGATATTTTGTCCGATGAAATGCTGAAAGGACGGTTCAAATCCGGTGGAGTGATTGAGGTCGGTTTGGTGGGCGATGAGCTTGTGTTTACAGAGAAATCCGGGGCGCTCAATACAGTCCCCTAAGATCAAGGTTTTCCGGGTCATTCTTTAATTATTTCCATTCGAAAAAGTACTAAGTTTTATGGTATTGTTTGCCGTAAAGCTTAGTACTTTTTTTTTGCCCTCATTTATATAGTTTCCTGGGAGAAAACCCCTGTTGGCTTTGTCATCAATGCAGGCTAGGTGTGCCCCTGCGCCGTTTAGGCGTTGGCGGGCACTGCTGTATCTTCTCTTTTTACTCTTGGGACTGCTCGGTTCCCCCCTCTATGCCCAGAACGAAGGGACAAGGGTCAGCGCGATCAAAATCCAGGGTAACAAACGGGTCGACTCTTCCACCATTTTCTATTACATCAAGACAGAAGTCGGAAAACCTCTTTCCCGGTCCCTCATCCGAAAAGACATCGAGCAAATTTATAGCCTCGGACAGTTTACTGATATCCAGGTGGATACCCGGCCCGGCAAAGACGGCGGTGTGGAAGTGATCTTTGTGGTCGAGGAAATCCCTTCCGTGGGAGAAGTAACCTTTGTTGGCAACGATGCCTTGGGCACTGCGGATTTAAGAGATGTGATTTCCATTAAGCGCGGAGTCACTTTCAAAGAGCATCTCGTTAAGGACACCGTTCAGAAATTAACAACCTATTATCATGAAAAAGCTTTTTTTCTGGTGCGGGTAAATGTGGATACCGCTGTCAATACCAACGGCCTGGTGGGCGTCACCATCAATATCGAGGAAGGGGAAAAAGTAAAGATTGATGAAATCCGGTTCGTCGGCGCTAAGGCTTTCGATGATGACGATCTGAAAGATGTCATGGAGACGGAGGAAACATGGTTGTTTTCCTTCATCGATGAATCTGGGATTTACAAAAAAGATGTATTGAAAGTGGATGTCCTGCGGCTGGAAGCATTTTATCAGGACAAGGGTTATATCCGGGTGCGTGTGCATGAACCCCAGATCGAGGTGAACCGCGAGGATAAGGAAATTTATATCGAGATAAAAATTGAGGAGGGCCTGCAATATAAATTCGGGAAAATCACCATTCAAGATGTTGAAGAGTTCAGCGGGCAGGATCTTCTGGTGGACCTTAAATCCAAACCGGGGGCGGTGTACAATATATCCCTGTTGCGGGAAGACATACTGAATATTACTGAAAAATTTTCAGAGAAAGGTTTTGCGTATGCCGATGTTAATCCCAAGGCCGCCATTGATGATGAGACGAGAACGGTTGATCTGAATATTCAGATCGATTCAGGGCGAAAGGTTTTTGTCGGGAAAATCAACGTAATCGGTAACACCCGAACCCGGGACAACGTCATTCGCCGGGAGTTTCGCTTCAAAGAGGGTGAGTTATTCAACAGTAAAAAATTGAAGCGGAGTAAACAGCGGATTAATAATCTCGGTTTTTTTGAAAGCGTTAAAATTAATACCCTTCGTGGAGACACCCCGGGGCTGATTGATGTTGACGCGACAGTAACCGAAAGGCCGACCGGGTCGATTTCCTTCGGGGCCGGGTTCAGTTCGGTCCAAAAGGTTATTTTTAATGCTTCCATTGCCCAAAATAATGTATTTGGAACTGGCCGCAACGTAAACCTTTCCGCCAATATTTCTGCGATTAGAACTAATTTCAACCTCCAGCTGACCGAGCCTCGTCTTTTTGACAGCAATGTCTCTGCCGGCATTGATCTTTTCAATACCCGGTCTAATTTCTTCAGCTTTACTACCAACTCCAGAGGTGGGGGTCTGCGATTAGGAAAAAACCTTTCAGAAACCGATTGGGCCGGGATCAATTACCGTTTCTCCAACGTTAAAATTTCGGGTGTGGTTAATCCCACACCACTTCTCCAAGATGGAACCCGCACCACCAGCCGTATCGGAACCACATTTATCCATGATTCCCGAGATAATTTCATAACCCCTACACAGGGCTGGAGGCATGTGGTACGATTGGAGTTTGCTGGAGGCTTTCTGGGTGGGGCCGATTTTTACAAGACCGGGTATGAGGTTACTTATTACCAAAGACTTATCGGCAAGCTGGTGGGTGCCCTTCATGGAGCCGTCAATTATGCGGATGGGTACGGCGGTGAGAATTTGCCCTCGTTTGAACGGTATTTTATGGGCGGAGCCAATTCCCTGAGAGGATTTACCATTCGCCAAGTCGGTCCCTTGGACCCTTTGGGTAATCCCTTGGGAGGGGAACAGTCGCTTTTATTTAATGTGGAACTTCAGTACCCCCTTACCGAAGGGTTCCGTGTGTTCACATTTTATGACCGGGGCAATGTATACGGTAGCGCTGTTGGTGGGGGCGATATTTCTTCCACCGATACCAGTATCAATCTCGGCAAGATGCGGGAAAGCGTGGGTGGAGGAATACGGTTCTTCAGTCCCTTCGGTCCTATTTCCCTGGCGTACGGTTTTAAACTGGACAAAAGAACGGGAGAGTCTTCCGGGGAATTTCATTTTTCAGCAGGAAATGCTTTTTAAAGGTCTAACTACATAAAGAGGTGACATGTTTTCGTTGAAGAAAAACTTGAAGGAGTATCGTGTGCTGGGCTGGGCAATTTTGTTTGCAATGTCTGGGCAGGTTATCGCCGCTGCCGAAGCCACTGCCGGGGATGTTAAAATTGGTTTTGTGGATATTCAAAAAGCTATTACCGAGACTAAGGCATTTAAAAAATCCCAATTGAAATTTCGGATGGAGCTCAAAAAGGAAAAAGGCATCATTGATGCGCGTAAGAAAAAAGTGGAAACCATGCTTATTGAAATAAACAAGCAGGCCAATGTTCTCAACCCGGCATTGAAAAAAAAGAAAGAGGAAAGTTTTCTAAGAGAAAAAAAAGATTTTGAACGGTATGTTCAGGATCGCGAAGAGGAATTCGCCCGCAGAGAAAAAGCCGCGCTTGATAAAATTTCCAGAAAAATGCTTGGGGTGTTGAAACAATTGGGTAAGCAAAAAAAATTGACCATGGTGCTCGAAAAGAAAACGGTTTTTTACAGCGATTCCTCCCTGGATTTGACCAGTCTCGCTACTAAAACATACAATAAGTTGTATCCATGATTTCGTCTGGCAAGCCCAGAATTTTGTCCGGTTATCTTTTTCCCGCAAACTATCAATTTGTCAATTAAGGGTTCTTAATGTTAGACATTAATGAAATTAAAAAAATCATTCCTCATCGGTACCCATTTTTGCTGGTCGACAAAATAATTGAATGCGATGATGATTCACGGATTGTGGGTATTAAATCCGTCACGATCAATGAACCGTTTTTCCAGGGCCATTTCCCTGAATTTCCTGTCATGCCCGGTGTCCTGATTGTTGAGGCCATGGCGCAAGTGGCCTGCATTCTGGCGATGCGTGTGCTTAAGAAAGAGGGAAATTCTTCCGTGTTTTTTACGGGTATTGATGGTGTCAAGTTCCGAAAGCCGGTGGTTCCGGGAGATGTGCTTCGTCTGGAATTGACCAAGACCAAGCAAAGAGGCGAGCTGTTTCGTTTTGACGGAAAAGCCTTGGTGGATGAGAAAGTGGTCACTCAGGGCAGTATTCAGGCAGTTCTCGGAAAAGGTTGAAACTCTCCCCTAACCCGTTTAAAATTAGCAAGTAAGGCCATGCGCGCATAGCTCGTTGCCGGTTTTTGCCTTCCCCATTGTTGTGCCAATGGATTCCACAAATAATATTGCAGTCAGGCAGGTCTTGTGAATATTTCAGAAAATGCCACCATTGACCCTTCTGCGGTCTTGGAGGACAATGTAGCCGTCGGACCCTACACCACCATCGGGCCGGGTGTTAAAGTTGGAGCAGGAACTGTGGTAGGGCCCAACGTCCTGATCGATAATGGGACGGTGATAGGGAAGAACTGCAAGATTTACCACGGAGCCTCATTGGGGGGAGACCCCCAGATTGTCGGATTTGAAGATATTCTGTCTTTCGTTCATATTGGGAACAATACCACCATCCGCGAGTATGTTACGATTCAACGCTCCGGTAAGGAGAACGGCGTAACCAAAATCGGCGGCCATTGCATGCTGATGAATTACGTGCATGTGGCGCATGATTGTGAAATCGGCAATCATGTGGTTGTGGTGAACTCGACCGGATTGTCCGGTCATGTAGTGGTTGAAGATTACGCATTCATCTCGGGTTTTGTGGCGGTCCATCAATACGCCCGCATCGGTGCTAATTCCATGATTCAGGGAATGAGCGGGATCAGCCAGGATGTTTTGCCCTATGCTCTGGTGGGAGGCTGGCCGGCAAAACTGGTGAGCCTTAATTCGGTGGGCCTGCGGCGGCGCGACTTTGGCCCCAAGGTGAGAACTACCATCAAAAATGCCTTTAAAATTCTCAAAGATCCCGGGTTGAATACCACCCAAGCCGTCGAAAAAATTGAAAGCGAAATTGAAATGAGCGATCAAATCCGATACCTTACTGATTTTGTAAGGAATTCAAAGAGAGGATTCAGTAAATAAATGAGCCGTATTAAAGTGGGAGTATTAGGTGTCGGTAAAATGGGCGAATACCACGTGGGTATTCTGTCTGAAAATCGCGACGTGGAATTGAAGGGCATTTCAGATGCCAGCGAAGAGCGCGGCCGCGTGATCAGCGAGCGGTACGGCGTACCTTACTTCAAGGATTTTAACGAAATGCTCAAGCAGGTGGATGTGGCGGTGGTCGCGGTTCCCACCAGACTTCACCATCAAATCGGCATGGAAGTTTTGAATGCCGGCATCCACGTGCTATTGGAGAAACCTTGTTCCGACAATCTGGAGCATGCTCGCGAACTGTTCAGTCTGGCCGACTCCAAAAACCTTATTTTACATATCGGCCATGTCGAGCGGTTTAACGGAGCCGTTCAGGAACTCCACAAACTGGTGGATGATCCCATTCTGGTTGAATGCAAACGGATGGGGCCTTTTGTCGAGCGTATGAAGGATGACAGTGTGGTTCTGGATACCATGATTCATGATATCGATATTATTTTGAATCTTATCAACTCGAAAGTGTCCCGGATGAATGTGATGGGCAGATCGGTCTTTTCGAAAAAAGATGATGTGGTCAGTGTGCAATTGAAGTTTGAAAATGGCTGTATCGCCAATATTATCGCCAGCCGCGCCTCTCAAAATAAAGAACGCACCCTGTCCATTACCGAGAAGGATTCTTATATTATTCTGGATTATACGGATCAGGAAATATACGTCCATCGACAGTCTTCTTCAGACTATATATTGACCAAGGATTCCCTCCGCTACAAACAGGAATCTCTGATCGAGCGAATTTTTGTACACAAGGACAACCCGCTGAAATTGGAAATCCAACATTTTCTCGACTGCGTGAAAAACGGAACTCCTCGGAAGGTGGCGGTCGACAACGAATTGTATTCCCTGGAAATTGCGTTAGGAATTATGGAAGAATTCAACAAACAAAACGGAATTCCCTGTTAATACAGAAGCGCGATAGACCCGTTTCACCCACGCGGACCCGGCGCACAAGAGCCGGGGTTGAGCTCACCGCACTCATTTAAGAATATCTTTCCTGGTAATTTCATTTTATGAACACCCTGGCTGCTCAACGCATCGGCCTGATTGCCGGGGCCGGTGAAATACCCGTTTACTTCGCCAAAAAAGCCCATGAGAATGGGATTCGTATCGTATCCGTCGCCTTTACCGATGAAATAGATGCCCGCCTGAAACCTTTCGTTGAAAAAAATTATTCCATCAGTCTTGCCAAAACCGGAAAAATCTTAAAGACCTTGGAGCAAGAAAATATCAAGGATATTTTGATCATCGGTAAAGTAGAAAAGAAAATGATTTTCAAGCCTCAGCTGTTCGATCTGGAAACCCTCAAGCTGATCATGTCATTCCGGACTCACCAGGACAAAACCGTGATGCTGAAGATTATCGAAGAAATCGAGAGCAAAGGTTTTAAGGTGTTGGATCAGATGGAGTATATGAAGGAGCTTTATCCGGAGAAGGGGGTGTTGACCCGTCGGCAACCCTCGGAAAAGGAAATGGCGGATATCGAATTTGGTTTTCCCATCGCCCGCTACATGGCGGATCAGGAAATCGGGCAAACCCTCGTGGTCAAGAATAAAACGGTAATTGCAGTAGAAGCAGTGGAAGGTACGGATCAGACCATTGAGCGGGGATGTGACCTCGGTCAGGAAAAGTGTGTAGTGATCAAGGTCAGCCGGACCAGCCAGGATTACCGCTTCGACAGTCCCGGCATTGGCACGCAGACTTTGGAGCGAATGATCAAAGGTAAGGCATCGTTGGTGGCGGTGGAGGCCGGGAGAATCATGATCGTGGAACGCGATAAGGTGGTGGAGCAGGCCGACCGGGCAGGCATTTCTATTGTGTGCATCTGACCGGAGTATTCGTCCGGGTCCCAGAGCGCATCCGTTAAAAAAATCTTTAGGTGTTGAGGAACTCCATTGGCCAGTTCAGATTCGGATCAAATTCTGATCGTTGCCGGAGAAGCGTCCGGCGATCTGCATGGCGGTCATCTGGTACAGGCTCTGAAGGCCCAACATCCTCAACTGCAGTTTGAAGGCGTCGGTGGAAAGCATATGCAGGAGGCCGGCGTTCACACCCTGTACGATATCGATCGCATGGGGGGTATGGGCTTGTTCGAATTTGTGAGCGGCCTGTGGCACCACATAGAGATCTACCGCAAACTGTCGCGCGAAATCGCCAAAGGAAAATACCGCGCCGCTATCCTGATCAACTATCCTTTTTTCAATTTAAAGCTCGCCAAAGTATGCAAGCAATGGAATTGCCCGGCGCTGTTTTATATCAGCCCGCAGGTGTGGGCTTCACGCAAAGGCCGGGTGAATACCATTCGCGAAACCGTGAGCAAAATGTACGTCATCCTGCCTTTTGAAGAAGAAATTTTCCGCGAAGCCCGGGTCGCTGTCGAGTACCTGGGCCACCCCTTTATCGATATTGTCCAGCCGCAGGTTTCCCGTGAAGAGGCGTTGCAGGAATTCGGCTTGAACCCTGCCGTCAAAACCGTGGGTCTGCTTCCGGGAAGCCGCATGAGCGAGATCAATTACCTCTTGGATGATATGGTGGGCGCTGCCCGGATCATTCAAAAGAAATTGGGGCAATGCCAGTTCTTGCTGCCGGTGGCAGATAGTATCGACCCCG
>QIDN01000009.1 GCA_003229345.1 Nitrospirota bacterium
GGATGTCGTCGCGGTCGCGGGTCAGTTTCGACAAGGCCTCGATCGGATGGGCTACGGCGGTGGAGGTTTCGCTGGCCTGAACCAGAATTGCCCGGATGCCCTTGTCTTTATCCAATACATCTTTGACTGCGTTGGCGTCTACCGCCTGTCCCCATTCGACATTGATCCAGACCGATTCGAGGCCGTAGGATTCGCTGATTTTGCCCCAGCGTTCCCCGAACTTTCCACCGTTGACGATCAGGACTTTATCGCCTGGTGAGAACAGGTTGGTGATACAACTCTCCATGCCGCCGGTTCCGGTGGATGCCAGAATGATGACATCCTGTTTGGTTTGGAACATGTACTTGGCATCTTCCGCCGCCTCACCGAAGATCTTGCTGAATTGTGGAGTTCGATGGTGCACCATTGGCGCGGCCATTTCCAGATTGACGGTTTCGGGAACCGGGGTGGGTCCCGGAGCCAACAGATACGTTTTTTTCATTGAGTCTGATTCCTGCAATATTAAGGTTTATGAAGTCGCGGGTTCTATTACCAGAGTCCCGGCAATTTTATCGTGCCAAGCTTGATTATTTTTATCCACCAGAGCCCAATAACAACCCAGGCCCAATGGCAGGAGCGAAACGGGATAGCCGATGAAAAACCGGACCGCGGCGGCATCCCAATGCACAGGCGTTCCGTTCTCATTGACAACGTGCAAGCCCATGATTCTTTTTCCGGGAGTTTGTCCGCAGGCGGTAGTAAACCCGACAAAATACATACTCCACAGCAAACCCAACACCAGGCAGTACAACGTTATCAGCCAGGCACCTTCCGGGCTGATTTTCCCCATGGCAAACCAACGGATCAACACCTTCGCCAGATCCTGGTCCGATTGATTGACCAGGGGAACCGTGGCTAATACCCCCAATATTTCCAAAAAAAAGATATCCAGCAAAAACGCGATGTAACGACGTCCGAAGCGGGCTGGTGTCATTGGGGATATCAGGAAAAGGTGAAAGGGAAACGCCGGGACAGAAAGCTTCCCAGTCCCCGAAGGCGGGCGGTGTTCTCGACGTTTGCTCCCGAATAACCTGGAACCGCCAATTCTTGTTAGAGACGGGTTCGCTTTAGATCAATTTATAAATTAAAATCGACTCAAAATCCAATGTTTTCCATTAAATGAAAAAAAAAGAGCCTTTTTAGCGTAAAATTAGGAGAAAATCAAATTTTCTGGGGGATAAATAGAATTTTTATTTAGGGAGTCTCGCAAGTAGTTGAAATAGTTCAAAGGGAAGGCAAAATAGGAAAGAGGGGGTTACTGAGTCAATTCTTCATCTTCTTCGGATTCCTCGGGGGTTTCCATTTCCAATTCCAGCCCGTCGAAATCCATGGAGGGCTCCTCACCGCCCGTTTTTGCTTCGGGAACCTCATAGGCGACTTCTTCCGGCTCGTCTAAATCCACGCCGTCGAGGTCGAAATCTATGCCTCCTTCATCTTCCGTTTCGGTCGATTCTTCCACGGAGGCATCCATCAGCTCGGGTTCCTCAGAAAGGTCTAAATCCTCGGGGAGTTCCAGAGAGGGTTCTTCAGAGGCATCCATCAATTCCGGTTCCTCAGAAAGGTCTAAATCTTCGGGGAGTTCCAGAGAGGGTTCTTCAGAGGCGTCCATCAATTCCGGCTCCTCAGAAAGGTCTAAATCTTCGGGGAGTTCCAGAGAGGGTTCCTCAGAAAGTTCCGAAGAGGGTTGTTCGTCGTCTATAGCCAATGCCGATTCATCAGACAGTTCCAAAGAGGGTTCTTCTTCATCTATATCTAATTCCGGTTCGAGGGAAATCTCAGGTTCCGGGTTGGCATCCAGGCTGATTTCTGCGGTGTCTCCTCCTTGCGCCTCTTCAGCAGGAGATTCGTCAGCTCCAAAGCCCAAGCCTTCCACTTCATCAAACCCGCCTTCAAAATCGAGGTCTGCAGCATCATCGGCTTCAGTTGCAGGCTCAGCTTCCAGGGTTTCCGTGGCAACCGCTTCACTGCCTGCGGGATCATCGGGAAGGTTTAAATCAAAATTATCGGGTTCGGCGTTTTCCATAGAAGGCATGTCATTCATGCCCGAGGTATCAAATTCAAAATCATC
This sequence comes from Nitrospirota bacterium, assembly GCA_003229345.1. Taxonomy (GTDB): domain Bacteria; phylum Nitrospinota; class Nitrospinia; order Nitrospinales; family Nitrospinaceae; genus SZUA-226. The sequence continues at coordinate 2,108 of QIDN01000009.1, forward strand.
AGCGCCCATAGCCCCGGTGGCGGCACCTATTCCGAAACCTTCGGCTTCCGCATCGCTCAGGTCGAGGACATTTTCATCCACGCCATACTCGGTTTCGCCGGTATCAAAATCATCGGTAAAGTTGTAATCCTCAACCCCGGCGCCCGTCTCGGCCATTCCCATGCCGCCCGGAATTCCACCTTCACCGGGCGCCATCTCGAAGATAGTGAACAGGTTTTCCTGTCCCACATCAAAGGCGGACTGAGCCGGTGCATAAGGTGCGCTGCAACAGTTGCACTTTTTGGATGGCTGGAAGAATATGTAACCACAATTATCGCACTGCATGGTTCAAGGATAGGGGATGAAGGAAATAACGTCAAGAAAAATAACGTATTAGCTCATGAAGGCTAAAGATCAGGCTTGAAGGGAATTTCGATTCAAGGAGTCTTGGGCTATTTCGGCAAAGGGCCGATTTTTTGGCAAACGTATTTGGCAAACGGAAAGGCGCAGGTAAAGGCAGGGGAGACGGCATTCAATATATGCATCGATTTATCATCGCTTTCCAAAATGAAATCCATTTCAAGTTTTTTTCCTCTGAGGTTTAATAATTGGGCGCGGATTCCCGGTGGCCCCCATTTTTTGTACTGGCTCTTACGGACGCCCTGGAGCAGGTCGGAGGCGAGGGACACCAGGTGGCCGCGCGAGTATTTTTGGATTTCTTCCCAGGCAAGTCGCTTGAAATCGAAATTGGAGGAAAAAAAGAGTCCTGCCTGCCGGAATAGAATTTCGATCAGCTCGGCGGAGTTGAAATTTTCCCCTCCTTTATACTGTTCCCGCCAGAAGGCCGGGATGGCGGTCGGCCCGATCTTGATGGCACCCTTTGCTGTAACGGTAAAGTGAACGCCCAGGAAAGGATTGCGCAGGTCGGGTACCGGGTAGATGTGGGTGCGGAGCGATCCCGCCGGCTCGTCGGAATAAAGATACAGGCCCTTGAACGGCAGAATGCGATAGTGTTTGGAAAACCCAAAGTCGCGCCCGATGGTATCGGCGTATAACCCGGCGCAGTTGATAATGTACCGTGCATTATAATCTCCCGCAGTGGTTTGAATGCCGGTCGCGGTCCGTTGCAGATAACGTACTCCCAAATGAACTTCCACACCTTCGGCCAGCGCATCTTTATGAAGATGGGCCATGACTTCACCGGGATCCACCGATGAGGTGGTGGGCGAGAACAGAGCGCGCCTCCAGGTTTTTACCCGGGGCTCTATCGACTCCGCTTCTTTTTGATCCACCGCCTGCAGGTCGACACCGTTTTTCTTCGCCCGGCTCATCAATTCATCCAACCACTGCAACTCGTCTTCGTTCTGAGCCACCACCAGTTTGCCGCACTTGTTGATTTTGAGGCCGTGGGATTCGCAATATTCGGTGAGTGCCCGGTTGCCGTCGCGGGTAAAGCGGGCCTTCAGGCTGTCGGCGGTATAGTAGAATCCAGCATGCAGGACGCCGCTGTTACGGCCACTGGCGTGCTCGCCGCAGTGATCTTCTTTTTCGATCAGGACCACCTTGGACCCGTGAAAACTTTTGCGGAGTTCGCGAGCGATGCTCAACCCCATAATGCCGCCGCCGATTACCAGAAAGTCCGATTCGAGGGTCATAGGTTCCTTAATAGAGTGGTTTTGAACCGTTACAAGACTGCGAACGGCCCGCGGGCGTGGTGTCCACCTTAACAAAATCCTGAATCAGTTGCCAGAGTGCGGCGATGGACATTGAAAATCGGCCCGAATTCGATACAATGCCAGAGAACTCAAACCTCCCCCATATCCTCTCCTTGGTAGGAAGGGGGTATTGTTGCCGTCCTTCGACAGGCTCAGAATGACAACAATATGTAACGGTTTTTCTTGGAGCGACAGAAAATTGATCAAGCGTCAGGACATTGAAAAGCTGGAAAACGAGTACCTGGCTCCGTTTGCCGTTAAAAGCGGGGAGAGTTGGGGTCGAGCCCACACGGAAGACGAGCACCCCTACCGCACCCGGTTTCAGCGCGACCGTGACCGGGTCATCCATACCTCCGCGTTCCGCAAACTGGAATACAAGACCCAGGTGTTCGTGTATCACGAAGGCGATTATTACCGGACGCGGTTGACCCATTCGCTGGAGGTGGCGCAGATCACCCGCTCCATCTGCAAATCCCTGCAGTTGAATGAGGACCTGGCGGAAGCCATCGCGCTGGCACACGATCTGGGGCATCCGCCGTTCGGCCATACCGGGCAGGATGTGTTGAACAAATTGATGAAAGACCATGGCGGGTTCGAGCACAACAAGCAGAGTTTGCGTATCGTCAAGGTTCTCGAAAAACGCTACCCCGAGTTTGAGGGATTGAACCTGACTTGGGAAGTGCAGGAAGGCTTCAGTAAACATTCCAGGGATACCGATAACCCACTTTTCAACGAAGCCGGTCACCGTTATCCCTCACTGGAAGGGCAGGTGGCGGATTACGCCGACGGCATCGCCTACAACGCGCACGATCTGGATGACGGTATCACTTCCAACCTGCTCGATATTAGTCAATTGCAAGAGGTCGCCCTGTGGCAGGAAAACGAAAAACTACTGGAGCAGAAATACACGAACCTGGACTTTGAACTCAAGAAATATCAGATTGTCCGGAATATCATCAACGACCTCATCACCGATTTTCGGAAAACCACCCAGGAGAATATCGAGCAGTATGGCATTCGTTCGGTGACCGATGTCCGGTCCTGTCAAAAGCGCGTGGCGGGGTTCAGCAAAGAGGTGGCCGAAAAGAACAACGAGCTGAAAAAGTTTTTATTCAAAAACATGTACCATCACCGCCGGGTGCGGCGCATGGAATTCAAAGCCGAACTGTACCTGACGAAACTGTTCGAGGCCTACACCCGCATCCCTCAACTTCTGCCGGAGAGCGTGCTCGCCAACGAGCATCAGGGACCCCTGCCGCGCCGCATCTGCGATTACATCTCCGGTATGACCGACCGCTCCTCCATCGACGAATACCGCAAACTCTACAGCCCCGACGAGAAGGATTAAACTACCTTTCCCAGAGGGCCTCTTATTAAGGGGTCACCCCGCTTCTTCCTTGTGTCGGAGAAGCCATACCCCTTATACTGCGAACAATCAAAGACTTGAGACTTAACAGACTAGGAGGGTTTTGCTCTCGAGGAAACCCAAATTTCATCCCTGCAGGAGGATCTATGTTGATCACAAACATTGAAATGATTCCCGGAAGAAAGATTGTCCAGCACCACGGACTTGTTTCCGGAAGCACGGTGCGGGCCAAACATGTCGGCCGCGACATCATGGCCGGTTTGAAAAATATCTTTGGCGGAGAATTGAAGGGATACACCGAGTTGCTCACGGAGTCCCGCAAAGAAGCGATGGGCCGGATGAAAGAACAGGCCAAACAAATGGGGGCCAACGCTGTTGTGAATGTCCGGTTTTCCACCTCTTCCGTGGCGTCGGGTGCGGCGGAACTTTATGTATATGGAACCGCAGTAACGGTTCAGTAAAGGAGGCTTCATGGAGTTCATTACTTTTATTATATTGATGATGTTAGGTTATGGATTCGGCACTTGGGCTGAGCGCCGTCATTACAAGTCCATTGAGGAACGGGAAATGAAATATCAAAAACTTCCCACTATTGGACTCAAGCATCCCCTGCCTCAACCGGGACGAGTGGTGAAGGCTCAACTGGCTGTTGGAAATGTAGTGATATCCGTCGACTATTTCAAGCGATTCCTGGCCTCCCTGCGTAATATTTTCGGTGGGCGGGTCAGTTCATACGAAACCTTGGTCGACCGGGCCAGGCGGGAAGCGACACTGCGTATGAAGGAATCTTGTCCCGGTGCAACGCAAATTATTAATGTCCGGTTGGAAACGGCTTCCTTATCCAAAAACACACGCAAAGGAAGCATCGGCAGCATTGAAGTGTTTGCTTATGGCACGGCCATTACCTATAAATAACAGCACGCGTTATGGAATATTCCGGAAAACTTCCCACCTCGAATGTGAACGTCAGTCAACGATCTCCCCTCCAGGAGCTTTGTGTTCTTTTGGGAGGGCTACTGGGCTTATGTCTTGTTTTTTATTTATGCCTGGGATGGGCGGTTGATTATTCCATCCAGCACATCTCTCCGGAAGAAGAAAATGATTTATATGCCCTCATGAAGTTTCCCACCGGTGAGGAGGGAGAGGCTTCCGACCAGACCCTGGCCGTGCAGTCCTTGTTGCAGGCACTTCAAAAGTGCGCTCCCTTGCCCTATCAGGTCAGTATTGATGTTTCTCGGAGTAAGCAAGTGAATGCCGCTGCGTTTCCAGGCGGGCATATTCTTATTTTTTCCGGTTTATTGGATCAAATGGGTTCGGAGAATGAACTTGTTTTTGTTCTGGGACATGAGCTGGGACATTTCAAACACCGGGACCATTTGAGGAGTCTGGGGCGGGGTCTGGTGCTTTGGGTGATGTCCCTGTTTTTATTGGGACCCGATAATGATGTGGGCAATTTTTTATTCACCGCCTTGGGCGTGGCGGAGCGAACCCATTCCCGCCAACAGGAATCGGCAGCCGATGAATATGCATTGGAGGTTTTGAATTGTCACTATGGCCATGTGGGAGGATCGACACGGTTTTTTGAAAAACTCCGGGACACAAATCAAACTCCTGAAATCCTGAAATATTATTCAACCCACCCCAGTGATCAGAAGAGGATCGACAACCTGAACGCTCTGGCAATACAGAAGAACTTTAGAGTGGATGCGGTGAAGCCTTGGGTGGTTTCGACAAAATAACCCGACAAAAAACGGGCCATCCCGATGGATGACCCGTTATGAAATGCAGATGCAGGTAATGTACCGCTCGTCATTCCATATTCTTGCCAAGAAAAAACATAAATCCCCCTGCCGCCAAAACCGCCAGGGCTCCCATTAAAAATCCTCCAGTACTTCCAACTTCTATCCATTCCATGGGTGCACCTCCTTGGAATCAGAAAATTTCCGAGAATCTTCCGGATTCCCCAGTGAGGAAACCGGCATCATTATCGGAATATGGGAGTTCAGGGCGGATCTGTCAAGGGGGCACACATAACTTATTGAAAATAAATGATTTTTTACTCAGCATCCCTTCTGTTCAATGATTCTGAAAAGGGCTACAATGATCAGCCTTTAACCGGTTTGATACCATGCTGAATTTATTATGAGACATATTCGTTCGATATGCGTGTTCTGCGCTTCCAGCAATGCCGTTGATGCCGTGTACCTGAACGCCGCAACCGATCTGGGCCGGCGCATGGGCCAGGTGGGGATCGATCTGGTCTACGGCGGCGCATCCATCGGTCTGATGGGCGCGGTGGCGAGGGGTGTGCACGACAAAGGGGGCAAAGTCACCGGCGTCCTGCCGAAATTCTTTAAGAAAGTAGAGATCGAATATGGCGAGGCCGACGAGTTGATCGTCACCCGTGATATGCGGGAACGTAAGGGCATTATGGATGAGCGGTCCGTTGCTTTTATTGTTCTGCCGGGCGGCGTGGGTACCCTCGAAGAAGCGATGGAGATTTTTTCGCTGGTCCAGCTGAAGCAAACTCTGAAGCCTTTGGTGTTTATCAATACCGAGGGTTTTTACGACGGTATCATCCGCCATTTCGAACAACTGGTGAGATTGAAATTTGCCAAAGAGGAAACGCTGAACATGTACGCGTTGGTGGAATCACCGGAAGAGGCGATGGAGTTTATTGAAAACTTCCGGCCGCCGGAAGTGCACAGTAAGTGGATTTAAACGGTCGAGACGTCGACGGTTTCGACTTTGAGGTCTTTGCTGAGGGTGTCCTTGAGGAAGTTTTCGATGAACTCCAGAGTTCCCGTGGTGGAACTGGGACAGGTGCCGCAAGCGCCCTGGTAGTGGACCCGCACCCGGTTCCCCTCCACTCCGAGCAGAGTGATGCCGCCACCGTCGTTCGCCAGAGCGGGACGGATGGCATGGTCCAGCATGGCGTCGATCACTTCTGACTTCTGTGCATCGGTCAGGTTTGGAAAATCCTCCACCTCCACCTTCTCCAGAATGTTGGAGGTCTCCGGTTCGGGCTGGGCGTCTTCATCGCAGGTTTCATAAAAAGTTGTGTGCTTTTCCAGCGCGTTTTGGATGGGTTCCATTACAGTGGTCCACGCTACTACCGGTGATTTGGTGATGGTGACGAAGTTTTCCTTGATGAACACATTCTCCACGCCGTAAATTTTGAACAGGGCTTCAGCTAAAGGATCCCCCTTGGACAATTCCGGAGAGGGAAATGTTTTGGTGCCTTTTTTCATCACATCCCCGCTCATGATGAACTGGGCCGCCTCCGGGTTGGGCGTGTGATGAAATGTCATGACCTTGAATCCCTTGATCACGGTGGGGTCCTTTTGTGCGGGTTCAGAATATTACTTGGTTCATTATACTTTGATTTTCCCTGAAATTATAGTGCGCTGTTTGACCCCGGTTGTCGGATTGGGACCGCTAGTCCCTTTGACCTTAAAAATCAGTGGTTTTCCCTCTATTGGAGTTCTTTTTTCAGTCCCAGCCGTTTGATGCTGGAGGCCAGGGTGGTGGGCCGGGTATCGAGAAGCTCCGCGGCGCCGCCTGTTCCAAACACCTTGCCGCCGGTTTGCTCCAGGGCCGCGAGGATATTGTTCCGGTCCAGTTGCTTGATTTCCTCAAAGGTACGTATTCTGGGTTTCCCCCCAGCGTCATTCTCTGCGCGATTGGGGGACGGTGCTTCCCGGGAGGCTTTGCCTGCTGGCAAATCGAAACGCAGTTTATCGGAGCGTGAAGTGATGATCGCCCGCTCGATCACGTTTTGCAGTTCCCGGACATTTCCCGGCCAGTCATACGCTTGCAATTGGTTCATATTGGACTGGCTGAGTTTCGGTTGAGGACGATTGAGCTTTTTTGCCGAGAGTTCCAGAAAATGAGCGGCCAACAGCGGGATATCCTCTTTGCGCTTGCGGAGGGGAGGCACTTCAATGGGAAACACATTCAGCCGGTAATACAGATCCTCGCGAAACCGGCCTTCTTCCACTTCCCGCTTGAGGTCGCGATTGGTGGCGGCAATGATCCGCACATCAGTATTGCGGGTTTTCTCGTCACCGACCCGCTCGAACGTTCCCTCCTGCAATACGCGCAATAATTTGCTTTGGAGGTCGAGGGGGATCTCGCCCACCTCATCCAGAAACAGAGTTCCCTGATGGGCCAGTTCGAACCGCCCTGCGCGGTCTTTCACCGCCCCGGTAAAGGCGCCTTTCACGTGACCGAAAAATTCACTTTCATACAGTTCTCTAGGGATGGAGGCACAGTTAACGCGGATCATGCGCCGCGCATTGCGGTCGCTTCGCGTGTGCATTTCATGGGCGATGAGCTCCTTGCCGGTTCCTGATTCACCGGTAATGAGAACGCTGGCATCGGTCGGAGCGACCATTTTGATCTGCCTTAAAATATTCTGCAGGGCGGGACTTTTTCCGACAAAATCGCCAAATGTTTGCAGTTCCAAAACCTCTTCCTGCAAATATTCGTTTTCCATCTCCAGTTGTTCCCGCAGACGGCAAATTTCCTTGTAAGCCCGAGATTTTTCTTCCTCGATCCTCCTGCGTTCCGAGATATCGCGGCTGAACGCTACCGCGTACTCACGGCCTTTAAATGCGATAAAATTCACTTTGGTTTCAAACGGAATGATCCGACCGTCGCGGGTGCGATGATCGTCTTCAAACACGAGGACTTTTTTCTTCTGCAACTCTTTCCAGAATTTCGCCCAGGATTTTGGGGTGGAGTTGGGGTTGATATCCTGAATGGTCAGGCGCACCAGCTCTTCGCGGGAATAGCCCAACAGATCGCAGGCGGCCGGATTGGCATGTTGAATGCGCGCGTCGCAGTCGTGCCAGAGTATGGCGTCGTCCGCCCGCTCAATGGTGAACTGCGCCAGTCCCGGATCATTTTCGATTTTTAGTTTCTTCGTCATCTCACACCCCTGATTGGATCTTTATTCTATACGCAAACTCGTATTAATACTACGAAATTACATTAAATACGATTTTGAGTAGTATATCAGCGGAGCCCGGTTTCTGTTAACGTATTGCAAACAAAGGAAATAAAAATTGGAAGATTTTGGCACGGTCTATGCTTTATATTGCATCAGAAAGTATCCATCAGAACTTAAATGAGAGGTGACATCATGAATAAGAACACAAGCCCAACAGCCAAGGGAACACCCATAAAACTCGACGGCATCAACCATTTCGCATTGAACGTCCGCAATATGGATCGGGCGGAGGCATTTTACACCGGTGTCCTGGGATTTCCGGTGATCACACGGACTGAAACCCGGGCCGGGCTGAAGCATGTGGAAGTGGATGCCGGTAATGTGGCGATCGCTCTGTTTGAATCGCCGGACCTCGATTTGACAGCGGCGCAGAAAACCATGACGGAGGACGGGTATCTGCATTTCGCGTTCGGTGCTCCGTATGATCGGTTCGATGCCACCCTGCAGGCTCTCAAAGAGGGTGGAGTGAAACTGGATGGCGAACCGCGCGATTGGGGCAACGGGGTTTCAATTTACTTCCCCGATCCCGACGGCCATCAGATCGAAATTCATTTTGACAAATAACATTTTTTCTTAAGTGCAGTGAAAGTCATAAAGGAAGAAAATCATGAATACAAAAACGAAGGCACTCGAAATTAGTATTTATCCGCCCGAAGCGCAGGGCGTGGGCCAATTTGACGGTGGGCGTATCACCGAAATCAAACCCATCGGGTTTCCCCAGGACGGTCCTGGACCACGGAATTTGGGTCCGTTATTTTACTGGGCGTGGGCGACGGCGAAGGGTTACGGCAAGATCGCCCTGCACCCGCATCAAGCGTTCGAGATCATGAGTTATGCCATTGAAGGTGAAATCGGCCATTACGATACGCTGGGAACTAAAAGCCGGGTGAAGGCCGGCGGAGCCCAGGTGATGCAAACCGGTTCCGGCGTTTCCCACGAAGAAGAAACGGTGGGCGATCACACCGAGTTTTTTCAGATCTGGTTCGAGCCGAATTTAAAGGAAAGCATACTCCAGAAACCGACCTACCGGGAATTCGCCCACGAAGATTTTCCCACCGCAACCCGCGACGGCGTAACCCTCAAGCACATCATCGGCGAAGGCGCTCCGGTCACCATTGAGGCGGAGGCGGCCATGCAGGACATTCTCATTCAGCCGGGTCACAGTTACCGGCGCGAACTGGCCGCAGACCGTACTCTGGCGATAGTAGTGATCGACGGCAAAGGAGTGCTGGTAGATGCAACCACGTTAGGCAAACATTACCTGGAGCCTCGATACTTCGCCGTGGTTTATGCCGGGGAGCCGGGAGTGGTATCCATTCAAGCGGAAACGGACAGTCCGCTCCGCATAGCCTTGATCGAAGTTCCGGCCAAGGTGAATTATCCATTATATAAAGAAGAAAGATAGG
>QIDN01000267.1 GCA_003229345.1 Nitrospirota bacterium
GATCTGTCCGGAAACGTGGTTTCCTGGTCGAGTGCCGGCGCGCAGGGTTTCAAGGGATCGCGTAAGAGCACCCCCTTTGCCGCCCAGGTCGCAGCCGAAAAGGCAGCGGTCAAAGCTAGGGATATGGGAATGAGAAAACTGGAAGTTCATGTGAAAGGACCGGGGGCTGGCCGGGAGTCTGCCATTCGGTCTTTACAAGCGGTAGGAATGGAGATTTCCGTCATTCGGGACAAAACACCCATTCCGCATAATGGTTGCCGTCCGCGTAAACGAAGGCGAGTATAAGCTTTCTTAAAAGGAGTATCAGGTTTTGGCGAGATATACGGATTCAGTATGCCGGCTTTGCCGGAGAGAAGGTGAAAAACTGTTTTTGAAGGCCAGTCGGTGCGAAACGCCCAAGTGCGCCATCGATAAAAGAGCATATGCTCCCGGCCAACACGGACAGGGAAGGACCAAGTTTTCAGAATACGGCGTTCAGTTAAGAGAAAAACAGAAGGTGCGCCGCATTTATGGAGTCCTGGAAAAACAATTCAGAAAATACTTCAAGATAGCAGATCGGAAGAAGGGGGTTACCGGGGAAAACCTTCTTCAGCTCTTGGAAATGAGGTTCGATAACGTCGTTTTTCGAATGGGCCTGGCGGGTTCCAGAAATGCGGCCCGGCAACTGGTTCGTCATCGATTTTTTACGGTCAATGGCAAAAGAGTGGATATTCCCTCTTATATCGTGCAAAAAGGGGATGTGATCGCGCCTGTTCAGAAAAAGGCGGAAAAATTTCCAATGAAAACCGCTCTTGAAAACTTGAAGAGTAAAACCCTGCCTTCTTGGCTTACGTTTGATGTCGATAAGAAGGAAGGGGTCGTGCAGGCTCTCGCAAGCAGGGAGGATGTTACTTTACCTGTTCAGGAGCAATTGATTGTCGAGCTCTATTCACGTTAGTAGTCCCCACGATCGGAATTAATTAATCATTCAGCACATCTTCTGGGTGTCAACAAAAGACTCAATCGTCGGAGGATTGATTATATGGTGATGCAAGGCATCGTTAAACCTAAGCGCATTGATTTTGATAAAAAGACAAAAACCGGTGATTACGCCAAATTTCGGGTAGGACCCTTTGAACGAGGCTACGGAGTTACTATAGGGAACTCGCTTCGGCGTATGTTGCTGTCCTCTTTGCAGGGAGCTTCTATAATTGGAGCTAAATTTGAGGGAATTTATCATGAGTTTTCCTCAATACCCGGCGTGATGGAAGATATCAGCGAGATTATTCTCAATCTCAAGCAGTTAAAGCTCAGAATGCACGGCCAGCTTGATCAGAAGAGGATGTACCTTAAGAAAAGCGCCGAGGGGAAAGTTACTGCAGGCGATTTTGAAGGTGACCCCGATATCGAAATTCTCAATCCGGATCAACTTGTCGCGAATTTGGACAAAAGCGGAGCATTGGATTTCGAAGTGATTGTTAAAAGAGGCCGGGGCTATGTTCCTGCGGACCGCCATGACCTCAGCGCCGAATCGGTTCAAATGATCCCGGTAGACGCCCTCTTCTCACCCATTGAAAAAGTGGTTTACACGGTCGAGAAAACCCGTGTTGGCCAGTCCACCGATTTCGATTCCCTGGTCATGGAATTGTGGACCGATGGAAGTATATCTCCGGAAGATGCCGTTGCCCATGCAGCAAAAATCGTCAAGGACCACATGCAGGTTTTCATCAACTTCGATGAAGAGCCGGAGCAGGTTCAGCCACAGGTGGACGAAAAGAAGCTGAAGATGATCGCTAACCTGTCAAAAAGCGTGGAAGAGCTGGAACTTTCGGTGCGTTCCTACAATTGTCTGAAGAACGCCAATATCCAGACCATTTCCGAGCTGGTGCAAAAAGGTGACGGCGAAATGCTTAAAACCCGGAACTTTGGCCGCAAATCCCTCAACGAGATCAAGGAAATTCTCGAAGAAATGGGCCTGCATCTGGGCATGAAGCTCGAAGAAGACGATATCAAGCAGATTACCGCCGCACGTAAGAAAAAAGAAATGGAAACCGACGCTGAGCGGGTCTAACGAGAGAATCAGGAAGGAAGCAAGGAAAATTTCATGCGACATTTGAAATCAGGCCGAATACTGGGGCGCACTACCGCCCATCGCAAAGCATTGTTCCGGAATATGGTGACTGCCCTGATCCGTCGAGAGCGGATCCGCACCACTCTAGCCAAGGCGAAAGAGTTGCGGAGCCATGTGGAAAAAACCATTACTCTTGGTAAAAAGGGAACCTTGCATGCCAAGCGCCTGGCACGCAAGGTGGTCGTGGAAAAGGAAGCGTTCATCAAATTGTTTGGCCCGCTTTCAGAGCGGTATGCCAAACGCAATGGAGGCTATACCCGGATTATTAAAATCGGCCACCGCCGGGGTGATAACGCACCCATGGCGTTTATCGAGTTGGTAGACCGGGAGGGCGAAGCACCGGCAGCCAAGGCCAAAGTTGAGAAGAAGGCCGCCCCCCAAAAGGCAGCCGCTAAAAAGCCTGAAAAGAAAGCCGAAGCCAAACCGGAAAAAGAAAAGAAAACCGAGACCAAAAAGAAACCGGTGGAAGCTAAAAAAGAAGACAAGAAAAAAACGGAAACCAAGAAAGCCGCTCCAAAAAAGGCAGCCTCTAAAAAGCCGGAAAAAGCCACGCCCAAAAAAGCTGCACCGAAAAATAAAAAATAATAGCTGAAATCTAGCAAAAACCCCAACTGAGAAGTTATCATCTCAGTTGGGGTTTTTTTATTGGGGAAATGGGATCGTGCTTTTTGCCGGCCTGTGGTGGGCCACCTTAGCCTATGGCCGCTCGCAGAGGGCGGACCTTGGTATTGGTTTCCTTCGCCACTTGATGTCGATCCTTGAAGCGAAAATTGGTATTTTCCTTAATCCACGCCATCAATTCATCGTAAGATTTGAAATGCTCCGCAAACCCGTAATCCCCCTCTGTGTATTCGCAGGTTTCTATACTGTGTTCCTTGCAAATGTAAGGACGGGTTTCGTAGATGCCGCATTTGTTGTCCGGAGTGAGAAACTCGCAAATCGAGTCTACCATCATGTACCAGGCTTTGCGGTAGATATAAAATGAAACGCCTCTGTGTGCGATCTGCCAGAGCATCGCTTCGAAATCCTTGCGGTCTTCGGGCTCATCCACTTCCAGAGAGAAGTAGGTGCAGCATTTTGCCGGCAGGCAATTTTTGCATTGGTCCCAAGGATTCTTGATTTTTTTCTTGGCCATATCGAATTCCTGTTCTCAATTGTGTCAGCAGTTAAATAATCAACTATAAAAAGCGTCTTCATGCTAATCGTCTCTTGAAATAAAGGCAAGTAGTTTTGGTAAGTTTTCTGGCGGCCTGTGGTCCAGTCATCGGAACTGATATTTGAATCTTTTTTTTCCAGGTATTGCGCCGATAATTTTTCATCCCAGCGCTTGCAGTCTGGCATGTAGATGCCCATCACGTCGTTCATCAACCGAATGCTTTCCAGCGAATCTTAAGCGCTATCGGTGCTGTTCATCAGCCGCAGTCTAAGGCTCATCTGCATGGCGAGAGGAGGGCTTCCAGAATCTGCGACACTCCATGCTCTGGTGTCACGAATTTGGCGTTGAGGCATCCCCTTTTTTGTAACTCGAACATCATCTGCGGGCGAGTTTCTGCTGCGCTTCCTCGACTACGCTCAGGCCCGCACGCCGGGTTGCTTCAACCCAGGGACGCCAATTTCCTCGGCTCCAGCGAGAAAGGAGTCGTGGCGATGTAGTTCAGGGGAGCGAATAAAAAACGAAAGTATAGGTCAAAAAAAATGAGGTGAGCGGATTAATCAGAATAGTGATATAATAAAAAGCCTTACTACGGCAAGCCAAGCACTCCTTTCCATGATCCCATTCCGGCAGTTTGTCAAAACATCAAAAGCCATATAAAATGATTGACAAATAAAGAATAACCGTCTAAGTTAGGTAAGAACCCCAAGAAGTAATGCTTCCTAAAGCCTCTGAAATCAATCCAATATCCGGAAAATCCTGCGAAATGGTTTCCATATACAGAGTCTCTTTAGAAGATTCTGGGACGTCTCCCAAAGCCCACTCGATCAGATAAAAACACAAGGCAATCATCAACCACAAAACAACTCACAGCCTATCCATCTAACCTTTTACCCAACCACCACCCATGACTGAAACGACACAACCACCCACCACTAATATTGAAGAATTAAAAGCAAAAACCATTTCGGAGCTGACTAACCTGGCGAAGACTCTGAAAATTCAGGGTCATAGCGGTTTAAAGAAGCAGGATTTGATATTCAAGATACTCCAGGTCCAGATCGAAAAAGAAGGTCTGATGTTCGGCCAGGGAGTGCTGGAAATTCTACCGGACGGCTTCGGATTTTTGCGGGCACCCACCTATAACTACCTGCCGGGCCCGGATGATATTTATGTTTCGCCCTCGCAGATACGCCGTTTTGACATGCATACCGGCGACACGATCTCCGGCCAGATCCGCCCGCCCAAGGAAAACGAGCGGTATTTTGCGTTGTTGAAGGTTGAGGCCATCAACTTTGAAAATCCGGACAAGACCAAGGACAAGATACTGTTCGACAACCTGACGCCGTTATATCCCAATGAGCGTCTGCGTCTGGAAACGCCGAACTGCAAGGATTACAGCGCGCGCATCATGGATTTGATGACGCCAATCGGTAAAGGCCAGCGTGGCCTGATCGTGGCGCCGCCGCGGACCGGTAAAACCATGCTGTTGCAATCGATCGCCAACAGCATCAGCACCAATTATCCGGAAGTGGTTCTCATTGTGTTGTTGATTGACGAGCGTCCCGAAGAAGTAACGGACATGCAGAGGTCGGTAAAGGGCGAGACCATCAGTTCCACCTTCGACGAACCGGCCCAACGCCACGTCCAAGTCGCAGAAATGGTGATCGAAAAGGCCAAACGGCTGGTCGAGCACAAGAAGGATGTCGTGATTCTGCTGGACAGCATCACCCGTTTGGCGCGGGCTTACAATGCTATCGTGCCGCCCAGCGGCAAGGTACTTTCCGGTGGTGTGGATTCCAACGCCCTGCAACGACCCAAACGGTTTTTCGGCGCCGCCCGGAACCTGGAGGAGGGTGGCAGTCTGACCATCATTGCTACTGCTTTGGTGGATACCGGAAGCCGCATGGACGACGTCATCTTTGAGGAGTTCAAGGGCACCGGTAACTTGGAAATCGTGCTCGACCGGAAGCTCGCGGACAAGCGGACTTTCCCGTCGATCGATATCAATCGGTCCGGCACCCGAAAAGAGGAGTTGCTCATGGAAGAGGATGAATTACAACGCATTTGGCTCCTCAGAAAAGTTTTGCTCCCTATGGGCATCCATGATACGATGGAACTTCTGATCCAGAGAATGAAGGAAACCAAAACGAATGCCGAGTTCATCCAATCGATGAACTCCTGATTTTACTGTTACTTACGAGAGGTTCAGGTCGTTATGAAAGCTGAGATTCATCCGGAGTATCACGAAACCACCTTTGTGTGCGCCTGTGGCAATAAAGTCGATGTCCGTTCTACGGTGAAGGATCTCCATATTGAAGTTTGCTCCGCCTGCCATCCGTTTTACACGGGCAAGCAGAAACTTATGGACACTGCCGGACGGATCGAGAAATTCACCAAGAAATATCAAAAAGCCAAAGAGGCAAAAGCAGCCCAGGCTAAAGAACCCGCTCCTAATTAGCTTCCCCCCTTCTTTTTTCGTTACCCGCAGTTCCCTTTTCCATCCTCAATCTAAAATACGGTTTCGTTAAGCGAGCCGCCTATTCCTATGTTTGGTCAATTGGCTGAAATTGAAAAACGATACGATGAGCTCAATCGATTGATGAGCGATCATAAAATTATCCAGCAACAGTCGGAGTTTCAGAAGTTGGCCAAGGAGCAATCCGAGATTGCCCAGATTGTTAAGGAATATCAGGAGTGGAAAAAAAACGTGCGTCAGTTGGAAGAAAACCAGAAAATCCTCGAAGAGGAACAGGATGCGGAAATGGTGGACATGGCCCGGGAAGAGGTTGAATCCCTGAAACAGGAAAAAGAGAAGAATGAAGTGCAGTTGAAAGTTTTACTGCTCCCCAAAGATCCGCGCGACACCAAAAATGTGATCATGGAAATCCGGGCGGGAACCGGTGGAGACGAGGCAGGATTGTTTTGTGCCGATCTGTTCCGGATGTATTCGCGTTATGCGGAAACCCTGAAGTGGAAGGTAGAGATCATGAGTAGCAGTGAAACCGGTGTCGGCGGTTTTAAGGAAGTGATCTTAAGTATCCAGGGCAAGGGCGTGTTCAGCAAACTCAAATATGAAGCCGGGACCCACCGGGTCCAACGGGTGCCGACCACCGAAACGCAGGGACGTATCCATACCTCGGCGGTGACGGTGGCGATTATGCCTGAAGCTGAAGATGTGGACATTCAGGTCAATCCTTCGGACTTGAAAGTGGATGTCTACCGTTCTTCCGGACCAGGCGGCCAAAGTGTCAATACCACCGATTCAGCTGTACGGATCACCCACGTTCCCAGCGGACTTGTGGTCGTCTGTCAGGATGAAAAATCACAACACAAAAACAAGGACAAGGCGATGAAGGTTTTGCGCGCTCGCTTGTACGATGAGGAACAACGCAAACAGCAGGAGGAGTTGGCAGCGGACCGCAAGCAACAGATCGGAAGTGGAGACCGGAGCGGACGGATTCGAACCTACAATTTTCCGCAGGAGCGGGTGACGGATCATAGGATTGGCTTGACTCTCCACAAACTGTCGCAGATTATGGAAGGCGACCTCGATGAGCTTCTGGGGAAAGTCACCCTGTATTTCCAGGCCGAAGCCTTGAAGGGCAGCCAAAACTGATAATGCCCCAGCATTCCTTTCAGACGGACACCTTATGATGGATTCTCCCCAAAAAATTTCAGTTACTTTCAGCAGTGTGTTGAAGGAAGCGGCCGATACACTTTCTTCAAATCACATTGAACAGGCGCGGCTGGAGGCGGAACTTCTGCTGGCGCATGTTTTGGGACTGAGAAAAGAAGATCTCATTATCCACCCGGATCGTGAGTTGACGGACCCGCAGGAGGAAAAATTTCAACAGCTCATTGAGCGCCGTTGTGTGAAAGAGCCGTTAGCCTACATCGTCGGCCACCGGGAATTCTGGTCATTGAAGTTCAACGTGAATCCGAAGGTGCTCATTCCTCGACCCGAAACGGAAGGGGTTATCGAACGTTTGTTGAATCTTGCCGGAGACGAAACGGATGAGAAGGCAATTCGTATTCTGGATGTGGGCACCGGTTCGGGCATACTGGCAATCGTATCGGCGTTGGAGTTTCCGAAGTCCCGGGTAACTGCGGTGGATAACTCAGGCGATGCGCTTGAGATCGCGCGGGAAAACGCGCTTGAGAACCGGGTGGCGGACCGGATTGAATTTTTAAAGATGGATTTAATGCGCGACTGGACTCTTCCAAAAAATGATCTCTATGATTACATTCTTTCCAATCCCCCTTACATTCCTTCCCGAGAGTTGGAACAATTAATGCCGGATGTCCGCGATTACGAGCCGCGAGTAGCCTTGGATGGCGGGCCGGACGGCTTGGTGTGTTACCGGTGTATCGTTGCGAACGCGTTCCCTTATTTAAAGACGGGAGGCCATTTGATATTCGAAGTGGGAGACGATCAAGCCGGGCCGGTGGAGCAGATCCTTCAGGCTCATGGCGGTTGGGATGAAATTGAAATCGTTCAGGATTTGAGTGGACGCGACCGTGTGGTCTCCGCGAGGAGGGCGCTTGGATAAAATCATCGTGGAGGGTGGTCATCCGCTGAACGGTCAGGTGACCATCAGCGGAGCCAAAAATGCGGTGTTGCCGGTGTTGGCGGCCACTCTGCTCACTCAAGGGAAAAGTGAAATTCAGGCAGTGCCGGGGGTCCGGGATGTGACCACCATGGTTCGTCTGGTACAGGAACTGGGAGTGAAGGTCGACCATTTCGAAGGGGATCGCGTCGTTCTGGATGCCACTGGGATGAATAATCCGATAGCGCCCTATGATCTGGTGTCTACCATGCGCGCATCCTGTCTGGTGCTGGGGCCTTTGCTGGCGCGGCTGGGTGAAGCCAAAGTTTCGTTGCCCGGCGGATGCGCCATCGGGGCGCGTCCTATTGACCTTCACATTAAAGGATTAGAAGCGCTGGGAGCGAAAATCCAGTTGGAAGAAGGTTACGTTCACGGCACCGCAAAAAAATTGAAGGGGGTTCGCCATACGTTTGATTTGGTAACGGTCACGGGCACGATGAACGTCATGATGGCGGCGACATTGGCCGAAGGAGAAACGGTTCTCAGTAATGCCGCAAGGGAGCCGGAAGTGAGTTTTCTGGCCGACGTGTTAAATCAATCGGGCGCTAAGATCAAAGGTGCTGGAACCGATAAGATCGTTATCCACGGGGTGACGTCCTTAACGCCGATTGAATGCCAAATTTTACCGGACCGGATTGAAGCGGCGACTTACATGATTGCCGCCGCGATTGCCAATGGTAATGTGGAGGTGTTGAATTGCACGCCCGGGCACATGAAGCCCATCATCGACAAGCTGCGTCAAGCTGGGGTAACGGTGGATACCAGTGAAAACTCGGTGAGGGTCAAAGGCAACGGACAGTTGTCCCCAGTGGATATCACAACAGAGCCTTATCCCGGTTTTGCGACGGATGTGCAGGCTCAGTTCATGACTTTAATGACACTGGCCAAAGGCCAGAGCAGGATTACCGAAACGGTGTTCGAAAACCGGTTCATGCATGTGGCGGAATTGAAACGGATGGGTGCGGATATTTCCATCGAAGGCCACACCGCCACCGTAAGAGGAGTAGAATACTTGAGTGGCGCTCCGGTTATGGCCACCGATTTGCGGGCGAGTGCCTGTCTTGTTCTGGCGGGCCTGGTCGCTGAACGAGACACCGTTGTTTCGCGGGTCTATCATATTGATCGAGGATATCAGGATATGGAGAAAAAATTGTCTCAATTGGGAGCTGCCATTCGCCGAGTCAAATAACCTGCGTTATTCAATGCGAGACCGATGAATACATAAGTTAGGATTAGAGGAAGCCATGGGTCATCCGATAAATATTGAAGAGCAGGATATCTGCCATGTTTTATTTTGGATGCCTCACTGGCTTGGAGATGTGGTGTTCTCCCTTCCTACAATTCAGGCCTTAAAAGCCCGCTTCCCTCATGTGCGGATAACGGTGGTGGCCCACTCTCCTGCCCATGAATTTTTATCGCACCATCCTTCCATCGATTCCGTTATAAAAATTCCCTACACACGGAAGGAAGGTTTTAGCCCGGCCTTCCGATTTGCGCGGAGTTTGAAAAAATATCAGTTCGACCTGGCAGTATTGTTTCCCAATTCCTTTCGCAGTGCGATGATGGCCTGGCTATCCGGAGTCAAAATCCGAATCGGTTATAAAACCGAAGGCCGTGGAATTTTGTTGACACATCCGCTTGCCGTGCAGAAGGATTCAAAATCAATACATGGGATGGATTATTATTCTAGAATTGTATCCTGTCTCGGAATCAATGATGTGGAAAAGAAATTTGAACCCATCGTTTCAAAGGAAGAAGTGGCACAACAAGAGGAATTGTTGGCTCAGCAGGGAATTTATCCAGGTGATCTTAAGATAGCGATTCAACCGGGCGCCTCCAAGAAGGAAAAACGGTGGCATCCGGAACGGTTCGGTATTTTATGTCAAAAGCTGATCAAGGAAAGAGGGGCCAAAATCCTGTTGCTGGGAAGTGATGCGGAAGCGGAGTTAATCAAGCAGGTCAGGAAATTTTGTCCGCGGGAGGACTCCTTGGCTTTTACGGGTCTGAATATGCGAGTGGTGCTGGCCCTACTCCAGAACTGCCAAATGCTGATCGCAAACGATAGCGGCCTCATGAATCTGGCGGCCATGGTGGAAACCCCCATCGTCGCCATATTCGGTCCGGGAAGCCCTAAAACCAGTGATCCTTGCATCGAGCCCGCTAAAAAAGAAATAGTTACGAAAAATTTCCCATGCTCGCCCTGCCGTCACAACTTTTTTAAGGAATGCAAGCCCTCGCCACACAACAAGCCCTTTTGTATTGAAGACATCAGTGTCAAGGACGTTTCGGATGCGGTCTATCAGTTGTTGGAGCGAATCGAAGTGCGTTAAGTCGGAAGAGGAATTAAGATTTGGTGCTGGTTTCCGTAGCGTCCCAATAGGGTTCCAGATCGTAGTAGCCCAAAATGGCCTGTTCCTTTTCCAGGCTCAGTGATTGAATATTATTGATGGAAGGGGACTGCTGAATGGAGTCCCGGCGCCAGGAGGTTTTGACTTTCCCCATCTTCAATGTTTCAAAATGATTCTTGGGGAACAGAACTATTTTTCCATCAGTGAATAAAAATCCACCGATAGTTAAAACCAGGTATCTCGGGTGAAAGGATTCTGGATCGACCATGAGGCCCTGGATACGGCCCACCATCTCATCATGAAGATCATATAAATAAAAACCAACGATACGATTTTCGGGATACAAGCTGTAGATATTATCGTCGATATACTTTAATGGACTCGGAGTCACGCGAGATCACCAGTTTCAATTTAAGAGGGTTTCGATTAGAATTAAAGTATAGCAGAGTTTAGATTCGGTTGATATAATCTTAGAGTAGTTCTGATTATTTGAATCGCTTGCGTTTAAATATACCCGGCTGTTACATTATGAAATATCCCATCAGCTTCTCCAGGACACTTCCAAAAGCTTTGATTTTTGCGCTATTAGTGTGGGTCGCCTTTCAACCCGAACCCGCGTTTGCAAAAATATATAAGTATAAAGATGAGCATGGGAAAACTCATTTTACCGACGATGCCAGTAAAATCCCCCTGCGGTATAGAAATAAAGGCTCCGTGAAAAATTTCAGAGGAGTGAACGAGCCGGATCCCGCCCCCGGCAGTTCTTCAGCGCTTCCGGGTCAGGCGAGTGCAGGGGGAGGTGAAAGTAGTGTTAAGAATAAGAACGACGAAGGGCTCAGTGCGCAAGATGAAGGATTGGTCAAAAAAACCATTCAGACATTCAAATTCGGGATAGCGTTGGGAAGCCAGTATAAAGATAACCTGCCCAATTTCACCAATGGACGGAGAGCTGTGTACACCATTCAAAGCTCTCTTCCTCTAAAAGAAAGCCTGGCGAAAGAGTTGGCGGGGACCAAGGTTCCTGAACTGAAGGAGGCTCTGGGATTTTTGAAGCAAAGTATCGCTGTGGACAAGCAAACCACAGGAGTCACATCTGGACTCAGAACACGCATCATTGGTATATTTAATCGGTTGGCCAACGAAGGCAAACAGCAGTCTGCTTTGATTGACAAACTGGAAAAGGCGCTGAAAAATTCCGCAAAGAAAAAAGTGGAAGCCGAAAAGAAGAAAAAAGAAGAGGCCGAAAAGAAGAAAAAAGAAGAGGCCGAAAAGAAGAAAAAAGAAGAGGCCGAAAAGAAGAAAAAAGAGGCCGAAAAGAAGAAAAAAGAAGAGGCCGAAAAGAAGAAAAAGAAGTAACCGTTATTCGTTCTCTTGAATCCCCGTTTTCTAAATGACTTCCACAGGAAGGTTCCTCTTCCGGTATAGTTGCCTTTATCAATTCGCTGACTTTATTTTCTTAAACTAAACTCATTTCATTATGGATGCCATCAGCCAGTTCTTCGCCGACTTGAGTTCAATCCTCTGGGGACCCTGGATGCTGGTTCTGTTGGTCGGCACCGGTATTTGGTTGACGATTCTACTCAAAGGTATTCAATTCCGTTTGCTCCTTTACGCATTGCGGTTGACCTTCTCGCGCGAGCGGACAGGCAAAGGCGATGTCTCCCATTTCGGTGCGCTGATGATTTCCCTTGCCGCCACCATTGGCAGTGGCAATATTGCCGGCGTAGCCACTGCGGTTGCCCTGGGTGGGCCTGGTGCGGTGGTGTGGATGTGGATCACCGCCCTGTTCGGTATGGCCACTAAATACGCTGAAAGCTTTCTCGCCGTCCGTTACCGGCAGTTTAACCACAAGGGAGAGATTTCCGGCGGTCCCATGTATTACATTGAAACCGGATTGGGCTGGAAATGGCTGGGGTTGTGTTTTGCGGTTTGTGGGTCCATAGCCGCGTTCGGAATCGGTAACATGGTGCAGGCCAACACCACGGCCGAGGTTTTAACAAACGTATTGCCGGTCAATGAATATATGGTTGGTGGAATACTCGCTTTTTTCACCGGGTTGGTCATTCTGGGAGGAATCAAGCGTATCGCGGAGGTGGTTTCGTTTTTTGTCCCGATCATGGTGTTATTATATTTTGCCGGAGCAATGGTTATTATCGTAAGCCATTTAGAGGAATTGCCCTCGGGCCTTGTGGTTCTTTTCGAGCAGGCCATGTCGGGCACGGCCGCCAGTGGTGGCTTTGCTGGCGCTACAGTGGCCCAGGCCATTCGTTTTGGGGTGGAGCGGGGATTGTTCTCCAATGAATCCGGGTTAGGAAGTGCGCCGATTGTCGCTGCCGCGGCCAAAACCAATCAACCTGCCAAGCAGGCGCTGGTGTCCATGACCGGGACTTTTCTGGATACCATCATTGTTTGCTCGTTGACCGGACTCGCGCTTTCCACCACGGGAGTCTGGACCTCCGGAGAAACAGGCGCAGACTTGACTCTGCTGGCTTTCCAGACCGGACTTCCCGGCGATTGGGGTAAATGGATTGTGAGTGTGGGAGTGGTGACCTTTGCGTTTTCAACTATCTTGGGCTGGTGTTATTATGGTGAGAAATGTTTTGAGTACCTGGTGGGAGAAGATTACGTCCTCTATTACCGGATGGCCTGGATCGCTTTTGTTTTTATCGGTGCGGTATCCAGTTTGAAAATGGTCTGGGATTTTTCGGGAGCCATGAACGCCCTGATGGCGGTTCCCAATCTCATCGCCCTGCTGGCCCTAAGCCGTCTCATCGCTCGGGAAACAAAAGAGTTTGAAAAAGGTATTCGCGAAGGCACGATTCATCGGTTCGACTAGCATTTTCCGGCTCAGTTGAATAGTCGAAATCGGATGATAAACCAGATCGCCGCCACGCCGTCTTTCCATCCTATTTTCTTCCCTTCCGCATAATCCCGTCCGCTGTACGAAATAGGGACTTCGTAAATCCGGAATTTCTGTTTGGCGACCTTGCTGGTGAACTCCGGCTCGAATCCGAATCGGTTGCACTTCAAGTCGATGGAATCCAGAACCTGCCGGGTGAAGACTTTGTAGCAGGTTTCCATATCTGTCAGATTCAGGTTGGTCGTTATATTGGACAACAGGGTTAGAGCCATGTTGCCGAGGTAATGCCAGAAGAACAGAACCCGGTGGGGTCCGCCCAGAAAACGCGACCCGTAGACGACGTCCGCCCGCCCATCCAGAATCGGCTCCAATAATTTGCCGTAATCCCTGGGATCATATTCCAGGTCCGCGTCCTGAATGATAATGATATCCCCCGAAGCTTGGGCAAATCCGGTGCGGAGCGCGGCGCCTTTGCCTTGGTTATGCGGGTGAATTGCCACCGTGTATCCCTTTTTATTTTTATAGCTCTCGACAATTTCACGCGTGCCGTCGGTGGAACAATCATCCACCAGCACGATTTCTTTATCGTAATCGACGGCTTCCACACGGGTCAGTAGAGTGCTGAGCGTATTTTTTTCGTTATAAACAGGGATGACAATTGAAAGCTTCACAGGCACCATCAAAGTTCGTTTAATATTTGATAATATTATAAAATTTAGCTAGAAATTTAGTGTAAAGGAAAATTTTTGGGAAGTCTAAAACATTATGAAAGGGAAAATATTGGGTTTTAAAGGGATATGCCTTCATTCGATAGATGTTGCGTGATGTTATTCGCCAACAGGCCGGTGAGAATTCCGGAAATCAGAGAAAAGGTGAGAAACACCGGCAGTAGATTGAAAAATACGCTTTGATGAATGAACAGGAAGAACACGCATACAAATATCGCGGTGGTATGGGCATAAGCCGCCGCCACGCTGATTCCCACCAGGCTGAAGGCTTTCCGTCTTTTCCGGTACAGCAGGCCCATGACGCCCACCGAAGCCAATCCTCCGGCCAGGCTCAGAAAAAATGTGGGGCTGAGAAACGTT
Source organism: Nitrospirota bacterium (assembly GCA_003229345.1). Taxonomy (GTDB): domain Bacteria; phylum Nitrospinota; class Nitrospinia; order Nitrospinales; family Nitrospinaceae; genus SZUA-226. The sequence goes on from QIDN01000267.1 coordinate 14,170, forward strand.
CCACCCAACACCGACCCGAGCAGGACACGCAACAGAGTGACCTCTAACGCCGCCCGGAATCCGAGAAATACCAGAGCGATCAGAGTCATGATATTGGCCAGACCCAACTTGACCCAGGGGGTGGGCAGGGGAAGCAGGGCTTCCAGCCGATGCAGGACTACTCCCAACCCGACCAGCAGGGCGATGGTGGCCATGCGTCTGTGGGGAGTTTGAATGCGGTCCACAAAATATCCTGATGGATGGTTTTGGAGGAAAAGTTTACTTGACGGTAAAAACGTAATCTTTCTTTTTAAAGTCCACGTGAATCGTATCGCCGTGCTTGAATTCGCCATTGATGATTCGCATGGAAATGGCATTTTCGATTTTATCTTCGATCAACCGTCGCAGAGGCCGCGCGCCGTACATTTCGCTGAAGCCTTCCTTGGCCAGTTCGTCTTTCACCTTGTTGGTGACCTCAAGGATTATGTCGCTTTCCTTCAGACGCTTGGCAAGATTGTTCAGCATCAGGTCTGCGATTTGCCGCACCTCATCCGGCTGAAGTTTATGGAACACGATGAGGTCATCGAGCCGGTTGATGAATTCCGGTTTGAACAGTTTCTGCACCTCATGTAATACCATCGTCCGTACCTGATTATAGTCCTTCGATGGATCATCCTCCACCGCAAAACCGATTCCTTTGGTTTTGCCTTCGGTGATCGATTGCGTTCCGATGTTGGATGTGCCGATGATAATGGCGTTTTTGAAACTGGTGACCCGTCCGTGGGCATCGGTCAGCCGTCCGTCGTCGATCAATTGTAATAGAATATTGAACACATCGGGATGCGCCTTCTCTAATTCATCGAGTAGAATAACGGAGTAGGGGTGCCGCCGTACTTTCTCGGTCAACTGCCCGCCTTCGTCGTAACCGACATAACCGGGTGGCGAGCCAATCATTTTGGACACGGAGTGCTTTTCCATATACTCGGACATGTCGAGCCGGATCAACCGGTTCTCATCGTCCAGCAGAAATTCCGCCAGCGCCTTGGCCAATTCGGTTTTACCCACACCCGTAGGACCAAGAAACAGGAACGAACCGATGGGCCGGTCCTTGTCCTTGAGGCCGGCCCGGTTGCGGCGGATGGCGTTGCTGATGGCGACAATGGCGTGGTTCTGCCCGATCACCCGCTTGTGCAGGTTCTCTTCCATGTTTATCAGTTTGGCGGTCTCCGTTTCACGTATTTTGTTGACCGGAATGCCCGTCCACGTCGCCACTACGTTGGCGATATCCTCTTCGGTCACCGAATGATCGACTTTGCTTAACTCCGTGTTCCATTTTTCTTTTTCGACGGATAATTTTTTATTGATCTCCAAAACATCCTGACGGAGCTGGGCGACCTTTTCGAAATCCTGTGCGTCGAAGGCTTCCTTTTGTTTTTGGATGGTTTCGTTACGCTCTTTTTCCAGTTGTTGAATTACTGGTGGAACGTAAATTAATGCCAAGTGTTTTTGCGCGCCCGCTTCATCAAGCAAATCGACCGCTTTGTCCGGCAGGGCGCGGTCGTAAATATGTTTTTCAGACAACTTGGCCGCCGCGAGAATTGCTTTTTCCTGGAACTGAATGGAGTGGTGCTTTTCGTATTTTGATTTGATGCCCTCGAGCATGGATACCGTTTCATCGACCGAAGGTTCCTCGACCAGTATCGGCTGGAACCGGCGGGCGAGGGCCTTGTCTTCCTCGATACTCTTCTTATAATCGTCCAGAGTCGTGGCCCCGATGCATTGCAGTTGTCCTTTAGCGAGCGCGGCTTTCAGCATGTTGGAGGCGTCGACGCCGCCCGCTCCTGCACCGGCGCTCACGATGGTATGCAATTCATCGATGAACAAAATGATACTGCCGTGCGCGCTGGTGATTTCGTCCTTCACAGCCTTCATGCGTTCTTCAAATTCGCCGCGCATTTTGGCACCGGCGATGAGCTCGGACATTTCTAGAACCTTGACGCGCTTGTTCAACAGCGAGTTGGGAACCTCGGCTTTGACGATTTTTTGTGCCAGTCCTTCAACGATGACGGTTTTGCCCACGCCCGGCTCGCCGATCAGCACCGGGTTGTTCTTCTTGCGCCGTGACAGGATTTGGATAATGCGGTCGATTTCCTTTTCGCGGCCGATAACCGGATCGAGTTCCCCCCGTCGTGCCATGTCGGTGAGGTCGGTGGTGTACTGAGCCAGTACATCCATTTTACCTTCGCCGTCTTTTTCGTCGATGTTGATGCCGCCGCGCATGATCTCCAGGTCTTCCTTAACCTTATTGTATTTCAGCCCGAATTCCTGAAGGACGTCCGCCGTCTGGCCTACACGCGAATCGAACAGGGCCAGGAACATGGCGCCGACACTGACGTAGCGGTCCCCCAGCTTTTTGGCTTCCTCCATGGCGATCTCGAACAGGGTGTCGGTTTCCTTAGCCAGATGGATGTGCTGAATCTGTTGCTCCTCGTGCTTGGTTTCTTCTTCCTGCAGTTCGAACAGGCGGTCCAGGATTTTCCGCGTCAGTTTTTTGTCCTCTGGATAATAGGTTTCCAGCAGTTTGACGATCCGCGAATCCTGTTGCTCCAGCAGGCCGATCAGGATAAAGTCCGGAGTCAGGAGCGTTTGGCGCAAATTGACCATCTCCATCGTTCCCGTATTGAGGGCTTCGATGACTTTATCAGTGAGTTGTCTCAAGTGTTGTTGCAGCATGGTAAAATCGGTTCCTTAAAATTATGATATCAAGTTTTTCAAATGCGCATGCACCGAGTCGGCCAGCGCATTCGGATCGTAACCGCCTTCCAGCATGGAGATCAGGCGTCCATCGCAGATCTCATCAGCGGCGGTGACGATCAATTGGGTCATGGCCCCATAACATTCGGTGGAGACTTCCATCTGCGCCAGCGGGTCGTTGGCATGAGC